>JALVLD010000157.1 GCA_027033525.1 Candidatus Dojkabacteria bacterium | reverse complement strand
AAATATATGAAAGATAAATGTAATAAAGTTTTTTGCTGGGTTATTGCAGCATTCATAATCATTGTGGGAGTCGTTGCTATAACATCTGTTAGTAATCGAAGGCTATCAGGCACTTATTCTGAGAGATCTGAGAGAGAGGCGATATACATCAAATCTATTAATAAGGATACGGTTAATTCATTAACACGAAGTGGGGAATTCGCTATTTTCCCTAAGCCTTCTTCGACCGTTGTTCAGGACAGCCTGCGAGGTGTGGAGCATGCTCCATCTACTGGCTTAAGTACTGTTGCATCACCAGGGGCAGTGGGTTTGAAACACTATTTTATGAATACGGATATTGTAGTATACGGAGGAGGGGCTGGAGGAGTAATGACCGCTTACCAGGCTGCCTTGTTAGGTAAACATGTCATATTAATTGAGCCTACAGAATGGTTGGGCGGTCAGGCCTCTGCCGCAGGGGTTGGGGCAATAGATGCGGGAGTTTTGCCTGAAGATATGCAATTTGGGGCAATCGCTCGGTGGCTTAATATAGTAAAGCAAATTTATAGAGAACGAGGGCTGCCAGAGGATCAGATATACGCAGGGTGTCATTGGAATTGGGAAGAGTTAGATGGACGTCATGCTTGCCCAGATCCATATATTGCTAATTTGGCCTTTAAGAGATTGTTGACGGATTCTCGAGTTCGTGGCAAGGTTCATGTCTTGTATAATACTGATATTTACAACAATACTCCGTTGCTTAAGGATACGACGGGCAAGGTTACAGGAATTAAGGTCAGGAGGGATAATACCTATTATGCAATACGTGCCAAAGTAGTAGTTGATGCTAGCGAATATGGAGACTTGATTCCGAATTCTGGTGCAGCCTTTATAATTAGGTGGGGGCCGTGGTTCCATAATAGGGCGCAGGCAGTGGCTTGGGCGCAGGCTTACCAGAATGAAGAGCAAACAAGGATCCAGGATATTAATGCTATCGCGGATCTTAGGCTTGTTAATTCTTTTTTGCCATACGGAATCAAACAACTGTATCAATACAAAATCAAAGATAGGTATCCTCAGTTTTATCCAGCTGGAGAGGAGCTTGATTTTTTTGAGGGACAGGTAATAACCGGAGAAGAGCAAGACAAGTGTACTTATGAATTAGATGAAGAGGATTTACCTTGGGGCTTTTATTTTCATGCAAGGTATAGAGCGCTCGCGGACCCATATATTTCTCATCAAAGCATAGGACACGTAGGATGTAGAGATAGGAACGGCTATTCCTATCGAGAGGTTACCAAGTTTGGTCTAAATATGGCCAATGACTATTCTGTTCACGCCTTATTTCTATTGGACAGGAATACTAGGCGACAACGAATTTGTCAGGCAAAAGAATTTACGCTGAAATACGCGTCCTACCTGGAAGAATTGCCTTTGCCGCAAGGAGTAGCCAATAATTGGTATTTAGCACGGGAAAATCATACGTGTGACTCTTATGGTTGCTACATACTTGCTCGTGCCAATTGTTCTAATATCCCGGATGCGTTAGAGAGAAATATGTATTTAATTCCTTATGTAAGGGAAAGTATACGGCCGGCAGGGTTAATTAACACTAATACTAATAATCCTGTTCTATGGTGGTCGCAAGTGGTGCGTTTTAACTATACTGTAAAAGGGGTTCCTGCTATGAAGCCAGACAGTGTGAGCGTTGGTGTATATGGTTTTGATCTGCATGATTCAAGTGACGTGGTTAGCGATGTGGTACCGGACAAGGCTCGCCGTGCTGGTTATTATCAATTGCCTTTGGGTGTATTTATACCTACTGATGGCCAACAGGGCCACCCGCATGTGATTAAAGGCTTCTTGGTGGCGGAAAAGAATTTGGCAGTAGATCGATATGTTCAAGGTTCTATAAGGGTACATGTGAGTGTTATGCTTAATGGAATAACCGCCGGGGTATTGGCTAGTTTAGCAGCAGATTACAATGGCGATACGAGCCAATTAAAGGCTCCTGTGGTTCAAGAACTTATTACATCGCCTGAGGTTAGAGGTAAGATATCGCCATATCTATATCAAGAAATAGACTATACTCATTATTCTCCAGAGTATAAGTATTCTGAGTTACTAAGTACACTTGGGATTTTTGTAGGAGATGGGAGCCATCCGTTTAGGTCGCACTGGCACCCTCATCATTTGTTGACTAGAGCCGAGTTAGCAGCTGTGCTTAGAAGGGTAGGATTGCGCATTGGGATTGATTTGGCACGACATAAGATACGTGAGTATCATAATAATTTTATAGACATTGATCATCTTTGGGCAAAACAACAGGTAATTCAGCTTTATGAAGCTGGTTTAACGAATGGTTGCACAGTAAACAAGTTTTGTCCTGGGAGGACGGTTACTTTGAACGAGGAGGTGGCCTTTTTTTACAGATTGTTAAAATTAAACCCTAATACATTAACACCTCGCGTTAATTGTCAAGACATAGAATTACCGCGTGCCGTTACGAATTGGGTTAAGCCAGCTTATATAACCTTAATCAAGGCGGGAGTATTAGAGCCGCGCAGGTATAGTGGAGGGATTTGCCGGGTTAATTATTTGGTGGAAAAGTGTGGATCTGATTATTTTGACTGTACTGTGCCTGGGAAACCAATGGATAGGATGGACACTGGAAGATTAATGTGGGAAATGTATAAGGCACTAAGTAAATAATTTAAAGTGTGTAGATATATGGCAAACAAATCAAAGTATGGTTATATGGATAACATAGAGCAGGCGACTCTAGATAACAATAATTTTCGCCAAGTACTTTTTACAGGTAAACTGCAATTAGTACTAATGACCTTACAACCTGGCGAGGATATAGGCTGGGAAGTTCACGAAGATCATGACCAATTTTTTAGATTCGAAGCCGGCCATGGCAAGGTTTATATTAATGACGAAGTTTTTGAAGTGCATGATGGCGATGCAGTAGTGGTACCAGCCGGAGCTAAACATAATGTAGAAAACATAGGCGACACTCCATTAAAGCTTTATACAATTTACGCTCCTCCCGAACATAAGCCCGGCACAGTTCATAAAACAAAGGCAGAAGCAATGGCAGATGAGGAAGATCATTTTGAAGGGCAAGTTTAAGGTGGGCAAAAGAAAGATTACTAAAAATAAAATTATGTAAGATCTTTTATGCAAATCTCTACCATAGGGATACATGCCACAAAGGAGCTATTAAATATTTATGGTTTTAATAAAAACTATGGTTTGATTTGGGCGATTCTGGTAGTAAAAAGGCTGCTCCTTATCGTTATTGTGCTAATTATTTGGTGGCTTGGCAATAAGAGCCTTACAGTATTTTTTAAAGCTACACATAAGGAGAGTTTTGGGCCGTCTAAGGATAAGTTTAAAGAGCGTGATAAAGATTACTTGCAATTGGTATTAAGGCAAATGGATGCAGAGAGCTATATAAGGTTAGAAAACTTGTATAAGTGGGTTTGGCGTTTTTTCATAGTGGGGCTGTTTCTTGGAGCTATCCTGTCGTTATATTACCCGCTGCGAGAATTTGGTGTATATGACGAGTATGGTTTGCAGAAATACTATATTGTAAATTGTAGAGTTAGCAAGGTCCACTATAAAGATAGTGTTGCTAACAGTGAGGTATCGGATCTCACGTGCAGTAATTATGGCGATGTATACCTAGAAACAGTCATGCCTAGAAATTTTAAATATAACCTTGAAGCATGTAAAGAGAAAGATATAGTATTACTTGTAAGTCCAGTAAGTAAAAAAATTGTTGACATGAGAGGAAGTTGTATAATTTTTAATAAATAGAAGATGTCTGAAGTATCTAGTGCTATTGGAACTGCAATAAGTGGGAGAATAGGTGCCGAAGTCGGTATTGCTGTCTCAGAGAATCTTGAGAAGAAAGCTGCAAGAAAACAGTCTGAAGACAAAATAATTTGTACAGATGAATATATTCCATTAATTAAACAAAAGGGCTTGTGGGGGGCATTCCTCTTGGCAATATTGATTGTTTTTATAGGGGCTATTATATTATTAGGAGTATTTCTTTTGTTGGCAGCTATAAAGGTAATATTAAATTTCGATAGCAGTAATAATGTAAATCAGCTTGCTGGAAATACAAACTATGGTGACGTCATAGTAGGAGGGACTTTGGGGATAGTTATTATCTTGGTTATGTGGCCTGTTTTCCTGCAGAATATTCGTTTCATAGGCAGCGTTAAGTTTAGCAAGGAAGGTATTATAGTCAAGAGATTTGGCAAGATGTATAAATTCGCATGGAGCGAATTAGAAGATATCGTTTATTTAGGGCGTATGTCTTATATTGCTTTGGTTTTCTCAGGGGGATACGAGGTCCCTATTTCGTTTTGGTATCATGGAAATCTTTTTGATATGCTGGCATGTGCCTATCTAGCAAATCTTAATAGGCCTAAAATTGTAGACCGCATAGAGGCTATCATTTATAAATACGTTGGTTTTGATGGAGTAAAAAAGCTAAGAAATTTAACTAACCAATTTAGGCCTGCATTGTAACACAGCGAAATAATTGAGTAGGGGAATTATTTACTTGGCAGTCAAGTCAATTACTAACCTTTGTTATAATCCACTTATGCCAAAATCCGTAATAAAAATACGTGGTGCACGCGAACACAATTTAAAGAATATAGATTTAGAACTGCCAAAGGGCAAATTAATTGTATTTACTGGATTATCTGGTTCAGGGAAAAGTTCGCTTGCAATGGATGTTATTTATGCAGAAGGCCAACGTAGGTATTTAGAAAGTTTATCTAGTTATGCACGTCAATTCTTAGGCGAGCTTAAAAAACCTGCGGTAGATAGAATAGATGGTTTAGCACCAGCTATTGCTATAGATCAAAAAACAGTTTCGCACAATCCTCGCTCTACAGTAGGTACAGTTACAGAAATTTATGATTATTTGCGTCTGTTGTACGCACGTGTAGGTACTCCACATTGTCCTAAGTGTGGACAAAAACTTGAAAGCCAAACAATAGATCAAATTGTTGATAATATTTTAAATCGTATTAAACAATTTTTTGAGACTGCAACTAAAAAACAAAAAGAGTTTGGTTTTAGAGCATTTGTAGTTGCCCCATTATTTGAATATAAAAAAGGTGCATTTGAAGATACTTTTTTATCTTTGCGTAAATTAGGCTGGAACAATATTATTGTAGATAATCAGCTCTTTGATTTAGCTGTCGGATTACCTACTCTAGATAAAAATAAGCGTCATACAATTTTTGTTGTAGTTGATACTTTGTTTATTCCACAAGCAAATATTAATGATTCCGAATTTTTACGGCTTTTTAAGTCTAGGTTATTTCAAACAATAGATGCAGCTTTGGGGTTGGAGCCAAACTTGGTTAGGTTAATAGAGGTTAATGGTAATTTACCAGGTGTAAAATTAGAGCAAAAAACTTTAGAATTAGATTACAGCACAAAATTGTATTGCCATAAGTGTAATATTTCATTGCCAGAGTTTGAGCCAGCACATTTTTCATTTAATTCTCCAAAGGGAGCCTGCCCTGTATGTAACGGATTAGGGGTTATTAAAAAAGTTAGTGAAGAATTAGTTTTAGATAAGTCTAAATCAATTGCTCAAGGAGGAATCATTCCATTTAGAAAAATGTATGAGCGCGATACAATTTTTAAACGTTTGTTAAATAAAGTTTTGGATTCTCACAATATACCAACAACAATTCCTCTTAAAAATTTAACTAGAGCAAAGTTAGATATTTTATTGTACGGCACTGGGGAAAAGCTTTACGATATTACATATTATTCTTCTAAAGATGGTAGTAAACGTATTATGCAGCTTAAATGGGAAGGTATTATAAATAATTTAGAGCGTAGATATTTAGAAACACAATCTGAATTTATTAGGTCTGAAATTGAAAAATACATGATTGCAGTAGTATGTAGTGAGTGTCATGGAGCACGTTTAAAGCACGAGTCTTTAGGTGTTAAGGTCGGTGGATTAAATATTTACGAGCTTTCTAGTCTTTCTAATTTAGATTTTTATGAATTTTTGCAAAAAATAGAAAAAGAATTAACACCTACAAAACAGCAAATAGCAAAACCAATTTTAAGAGAGGTATTAACCCGAGCAAAATTTTTAATAGATGTTGGCTTGGGATATTTAACCTTAAGTAGAAGTGCAACAACGCTTTCTGGAGGAGAAGCACAACGTATTCGCTTAGCAAGCCAAATAGGCACTGGTTTAACGGATGTAATTTATGTATTAGATGAGCCATCTATTGGTTTGCATGCACGTGATCAACATAGATTAATTCAAACTCTTAAAAAATTGCGCGATTTAAATAATACAGTTATTGTAGTAGAACATGATAAAGATACAATACAAAATGCAGATTTAGTTATAGATTTTGGCCCTGGTGCAGGTGCAGAAGGTGGTAAAATAGTAGCTTATGGTACGCCAGGGCAAATTGCAAAAAATAAAAATTCTGTAACAGGGCCATATTTAAGCGGCAAAAAAACAGTAAGCAAAAATGTTAAGAAATTATTAAAAAAGCAGGGGATAGATCCAGCTAAAAGAGTTGAGCGTAAAGGTGCAATAGAGCTTAGAAAAGTAAGTACGCATAACTTAAAAAACATAACTGTTAAATTTCCACTTGGTAAATTTACTGTGGTAACCGGAGTTTCAGGCTCTGGTAAAAGCTCTTTAGTAGTAGAAACGTTATACCCTGCATTGCGAAAAGTATTAGGCCAAAAAGTTTATACAACTGAAGCAAAATACGATTCAATTTTTATTTCTGGAACAATAGATAAGGTAATATTTATAGATCAATCTCCAATAGGGCGTACACCAAGAAGCAATCCTGCAACTTATACCAAAGTTTTTGATGAAATTAGATACTTATTTGCACAAACAAGAGAAGCAAAAATAAGAGGGTATGCTCCAGGTAGATTTAGTTTTAATGTGCCCGGAGGTCGCTGTGAAGCATGTAAAGGCGAAGGCCAAATAAAAGTAGAAATGCAGTTTATGCCAGATGTGTATATTGAGTGCGAGGTATGTAAAGGCAAGCGTTATGTATCCGAAGTTTTAGAGGTTAAATATAAAGGCAAAAATATTGCCGATATTTTAGAGATGAGTGTATCTGATGCATTAGAGTTTTTTAAAGATATCCCCGCAATAGCACGTAAATTAAAAGTGCTAGAAGAGGTTGGCTTAGGATATATAAAATTAGGCCAGCCTGCACCTACACTTTCAGGTGGAGAAGCACAAAGAGTTAAACTAGCTGCAGAGTTAAATAAAAAAGTTACAGGCAAAACAGTTTACATATTAGATGAACCAACAACAGGATTGCATTTTGCAGATATTGAAAAACTATTAGTAGTTCTTAAAAGATTAGCTTTTGCTGGTAATACTGTAATTGTAATAGAGCATAATTTAGAATTTATAAAAGAAGCAGATTGGGTTATAGATTTAGGTCCAGAAGGAGGCGACGAAGGTGGCCAAATTATATTTGAAGGACCTGTAGGTAAGCTTGTTAATTGCAAGAAAAGTTACACTGGCAAGTTTTTAAAGGCTTTGCTCAAGTAGGTTATAACATTTAGGTTTTAGTTTTTATTATTAAATCCCTAATAATTTGAGTACGTGATTTGCCGGTTTTTAACATTAATTTGGTAAGCTTGTTAT
>JALVLD010000156.1 GCA_027033525.1 Candidatus Dojkabacteria bacterium | reverse complement strand
CGGTTATATACGTCAAGTCGACAAGCTCCTACCGAGCATAATGGCAACACATGTAGTAAAAAACCGACACTTAGGATTATCCACACAGATATAAATAACTTTAAATAATCCCAGTTAGTATCTAACAGGCCAACTATTATTGCAACAAATGATAAAGCATAAAAAAGAGGGATCAAAAGCCCCCAACATATACCTACCTGCAGGAATCCCCAAAAAGCCAAAACTTGCAAGATCTTCAAACATTTATTTTCAGCCGGGCTTTTCACTACATTTATTATGAAAAGCCCGGCGGCGACGGCGCCAAACGCCGTCGCCGCCACTGAGCCACCTCCCTTTACAAGGGCAAACCGAGTCCCTTGCCATACAACCGCTGCTGCTATCAACAACAGCGCCACCGCCAGACTCTTTTTAATCCCCCCAAGGGAGGGCTCCTGCAGCCACACGTATTAACCTGTAAACTAAATAGTACACCCCATGCATACTAAATTATACATGCCAAAGTCAACAAAATTACAACAATTTACTCTCGCATACACTTATCCCCATAAAATCAACAAATTATATACTTTATATACTAAATCAAATCGTGCTATATTATTTTAATGACAAAACGTTGCATGCAGAAAGGCACAATAGTTATATTAGAAGACGATTTTAAATTAAATCAAAAGATACAAAGCACACTAAAAGTGCTAAAATTACCGCTTAAAAGCTTTGAGCGCTCCGATGAATTCATAAAATATTGGCGTCTAAATGCTCAAAATACAGCTCTTATACTTTTAGACTTACAACTTCCATGTATTAATGGAGCCGATCTTATCCCATTAATAAAACGAACAAATCCACTCACGAAAATTATAATTATCACTGCAAATACAGTTCAAAACTTAAAATTAAAACTATACTTTAAAGGTATTGATGATTTCCTAGCCAAACCATTTACTCCAACTATTCTTATTCCACTCATCCAACGACGTCTTGAATTTCCATGCAATAAATTAAAACTAAGTGAAGCAAAAGCAGAATATCAAGCAGAACAAACCTATAAAATTACTGATAATCTTATATACAAGGCACAACTACAACTACTTATTGACACAAATACCAACCGTGCCCTATTCTTAACGAAGCGCGAAGATCAACTGTTCCGTTTATTCCTTGTTGCAAAAAATTACACACTCTACTCTAAACAAATTTTATTAATGCTTCCTTTTATACGAAGTAAACGCACTTTATCTACTTGGATCAGCAGACTTAATAAAAAACTTTATAAATTAGATCAAAAACTCTCAATCCGTTCCATATACAACGTTGGCTACACACTACAAACTAAATAAAATAAGGCAACTAAGACGAACTACCAAAAACCGCACACAAAACCAACAGTTCAAAGTTCGTGCATCGCCCTACGCCATCAAGCCCTGTTTTACATAACCTCTAAAATTACAAACAATACGTTACTGCACGAGTACGTGCTTATACGTAGGCTTATCTTTACGACTACCACCAACTTTATATCCAGATTCATCTATAAATCCCCAATGCATAAGAGCCTTATAAAGTTCTTTTGGTTTTTGGGTCTTTATAACATCATGGAATGATTTACCCGCCAAGGCAACATCTAACGCTTGCCTTGCTGCTCTTGCGCCGGCGAATGTTCCATCTGGATGCCCGTGGATACCTCCTCCCATGTTAATAATAACATCTATGTCATTTAAAATATTTAACAACGCCTGCACATGCCCAGGATGCAACCCACCAGATGCTACATGCATTGTTGGCTTAATGTTATACCAAGGTTGCTTCAACTTTCTATGCATTGTTAAAACTTCTTCTTTGCCCCCCTCCATTTTGCCAACGACAGTGCCAATATGTAGCTCATCTACACCAGCGAGTCGTGCCAACTTAGCAATAAATAACATGGACATGCCCCAGTGCACATCACGCGTCAAAGCAGCATGCATAGCTCTATGCCCATGTATTACTAAATCTAAATCATATGCTCTTAACTGTTCAACCTGCGATAGCCCTGCAGTTAAAATATCAATCATAACTGCTCGGCCACCTTCCTCCCTAACAAACTGAGCACGCCTTAACATTTCTTCTGGACGTGCGGTTATATTGGGTAAATAGATCTTCCGCTCCCCTGTTTCCTCCTCAGCTTTGCGCTTTAGTGCCAAAGTTAATCTAATCCGTCTATAAAAATTATTAAAACTCTGCGATGTTAAGTTTTCGTCATCCTTTACTATATCCACACCACCACTCCACGCCTCATATGCAACTTTAGCGTGCTCAGCAGCACTAAGTCCCAATTTAGGCTTCACAATAGTACCTAACAAAGGTCTATTATATACCTGCAATAAATCTCTAATTCCCTCTATGCCAAAAGCAGGCCCTTCAAACATCGTGACGTAACGCTTATTAAACTCGACATCTACCAATCTTAAGGCTTTGATTTCCTTAAGACCGTAAATGTTCCCGGCAATTCCACTTAACAACTGGGCTAAGTTATCTACCTCCCACAACTGGTTAGGATATGCTATTGTTACAATCTTTTTATTTTTGTCTATATCAACGACCTTTGCAGATAAATTATGCATTATTCCCTCTTTCATTGTAGAAAGCCTTGTCCACGTGCCAGTAGAACTTTCTGCA
>JALVLD010000155.1 GCA_027033525.1 Candidatus Dojkabacteria bacterium | reverse complement strand
ACTTACCGTTCGAAGAATATCTATCGCTTCTAGCCTGTGCATAAGCACGGCTTCCTCCCCACACTTCTGCTGTAGATAAAGTGTGGCCACCGTCAGCTGAATGAAAATAAGCCATAATAACTTGTCCTCCAGAAAGCATCACCTCCTTATCTGTAGCATCTACACCGCGTACCCAGTTACTTGTTTTACCGCCACATTTTTCTAATTCCTTATCTACCCCAACGTAATTTTGATCTGCTGGTGTATCGTATACATCGAATTTGTGTGCCGAGCGTTTGTTAAAAGAGGCAATTGCATACGAACGCGCTGCAACTGCCTGGGCCTTTGCAGCTTCTATTGGCCAACAAGATGGTATTTCCCCAAGCCCTTTTATATAAGACTGCATAGACAATTCATTAATCACATATACATTTGTGTCTTTTCTAAATTCTAAAGTATCACGATATTTAAAATATCGACGTGAGTCAGTAGTCGGAGAAACAAAAAAGTACCCATTACCCAGAACCCGCAACCTTATTGGCCCTGTTACATTTTCTGCAATAACATTCCCCGAAGAATCGGTTATTTTAAATGAACCGGCACGCTCTTGGTCAGGAGTGACACCGCCACCTCCAGAACCGTTGCCACCGCCACCAGATCCGTCGCCTTGGCTAGCAGCTTTTCTCGCAATAATTTCTTCTGCTTTCTTACTAAGCGAAACAATCTCATTTACTAGCTGGGCCTTGGCCGCCGACTTCGCAGCAATTTGTGCCCTGATTAACTTTTGCCTTGCTAGCAAATTCGAATATATTTTTCGCAACTTAAAAATTTGCGCTTTAAGTTGCTGCTTTTGTTTTTTTTGTTGCTCAATTATGCCTCTATAATATTCTTGTTTCCTATTTAATTCTTTAATTTTTTGCAGATACGTTCTAAATAAATATGAATACACTGCAGCTTTATCTAGAAACTCGCCTAGATCCTTTATTTGCAACAAATAAGTGTATGGAAGTAGTTTTGATTCAACATATATGTAAGAAACTCGCTTGGCTAGCTGACGTTTGGTTTCTAGAATTTCAATATCTTGCTTGGTTACCTTATCCACATACTTGTCTATACTAGCTTCAAGCTCATGTGTTAATTGTTCTGCATTTTTTAACTGTTTTTTTACCGCACTAATTTTATACCCTAAGCTCGCGTTAGATGCACTAAGCTGCTTAATACTGCTTACAAGACTCGACAATTGTTTCTCTTTCTGGCTTTTTTCCTTGTATATGTCATCTAATTCATCCGCGACGACCGGATAAATATGCATATAAGAAAGAATAAATGCCCCAAGCAATGCAATAATCCAAAGAATACGCTTCATGTTATATTCTACCTAAAAAAAACCTTATTAGAAAGTAACTATGTTTACATCCAGCCTGGTCAATACAAATTGTACGAGTAAAGAAGAAGAGACCGCAATAATAATTCCAATGATTGCGTAGGTTATGCCTTTCTGAGCTTCTTGTGCCTTAGCTTGATCGCCTCCGCTAGTTACAAATTTCAATCCATTTAAGATTAAATAAATAACAGCAGTTATAATTGTAATTAAAATCAAAGTGTTTAATACTTGTTGAATCACAGCGTACAGATCCGGCAGGGTAGTTCCAAAGCGCAAAAATACAGGCCTATTGGTCGGAACTGGTGTCGGTGTCACAGTTGGGCCACGCGACGTAAACGTTGGAATCGCTGCAAATAATGACATGACTAAGTTGAAATTCCAAATATATTAGAAAAGGTTTTTACTAATACAATACTAGCCAGTGTTACAACAGAACCAATAATAGCCCACGTAATAATTGCATTGGCTCTGGCTACGTTTTGTGGACTAGGCCCTGCGATCATTCGCATAATACCTCCGTAAATTAACATCCCTATTAGCACCAAACCAATCAAAGGCAGCAATATATTATTAAATAGCACAACAGGAATTTTCAAAAGCTTATCCATACTTGGCGGTTCTTGCATCTTTCTTATGGCTCAAATTTACTCTGTTGCTAAGCTCTCCTGTTTTCACGCCTAATAATAGATACAGGCCAGCTCGGAACCCTATTCGGTTAATGCATTTTCTTGTATATTAGTGCTTAACTTGTTTAATATAAAGTTTACCACTAACCCCGCTGCCACTGCGACAACGATTCCAATGATTGCGTAGGTTATGCCTTTCTGAGCTTCTTGTGCCTTTCCTGCGTCTCCGCCACTAGTTACAAACTTCAATCCATTAATAATAAGATAAATAACTGCAGCAATAACCACTATAACTACCAACAAGTTCAAGATGTTTTGAACTAATTTCGCAAATGTTAGATCTTCTCCAACATAAGAAGATTGTAGCCAATTTGGGACTGCGGCTAAAAGTCCATTTGATATTCTTCCTATCATGCTTATTACAAAATAAAATTATCTTTACACGAATATAACACAACAATAGGAGTTTTGCAAGCCCAAAGGGTGCAAATATGCCTATAATATGTTAAAATTTTTTAATGTTAAAACAAAGAACACGACCACCGGTACATACACAACAAATTCCACAAAAACAAATCACTAGACAAGGCTTGCTCAATTCCATAAAAGATGAAAAGCAAAAGCCTTTAGTTATTCATATCGAAGAAATCCTAACAAATCCTTCTTATAAATATAAAGCTCTCTTTTTTGTTGCTGGCCTGTTGCTTTTACTGCTTATTTTGGGAGATATAATATTCATCGCGAAATAGTTATCCACATAGGCAGTGTGTCTCCTGTGGATAAAATGAATATTTATTGACTACAATTAAAGATTGCTTGTGTAGAAATATAAAAGGAATACTTGCCGTTATAGTCCAACGAATTCAAGCACCAGTCTTAACGCCCGTTTAAAAAGAGATTTTTTGATCCCAAACTTTTGAACAAAGACTCTTTAAAATAAACATAAAATCACAACTTATCCACACAAAAAACTCTTTGAATATCTTCGAATAGTTAGGGACTAACTCCATTTAAATTCACTTATCCACATAGTCTAATATTTACTGCTAATCTATTTATGTTAAAATACCTATAATAAATTAAGCATATAATACTATATGGATTTTTCTATTGATTCAGAGCTCCTAGCGGGTTATATAAATATTATTGGCAAGATAATAAAAGCTAAATCCAACCTCCCTATTTTAGGTAATTTATATATAAAAGCTGAAAAAGATAAAATCAAACTGATAGGAACAGATCTAGAAGTTCAGATGGTTGCTACCCTGGACGCGAAGGTGAAAAGTCAGTCAGAAACTACTGTAAATGCTAATTTGTTTATTCAGTACGTAAACAGTTTAAAAGGGAAAGGGGGAATTCATATTTATCAGGATAAAAATTTATTATATGTTGAAACGGAAGGCAGTTCGGCTTCATTTACGACGAGAGCTCCTGAAGATTTTCCCTTGTTTGATGAATATGCTTATTCCAAATTATTCAATATAAAAAGTGCTGAATTCACCTTGATGGTGGATAAGACAATTTTTTCATGCGCGAAAGATGATATTAGGCCGATATTAACTGGGATAAATGTTGAAATTAGTGATGGTAGTTTAACTTTTGTTTCTTTGGATACTTTTAGATTGTCTCTCATAACGACAGATAAAATATCGCATTTTGGGGAAGATACACAATTCGTCGTGCCTGCTGAAGCCATGGCAACTGCAGTTAAAGTCGTTAGAGATCCCTTGGTGGCTTCATTCGCTGATAAAGATGAGTTGGAAGTTCAGATCTCAAAAGACAAGAACTTTATGAGGTTTAGCTTTGCTAATGTTGTGGTGTATAGTCGACTTCTAGAGGGTGAGTATCCAAATTACAAAGACATAATCCCTACAGATTTTAAGTTAGATATGACGATCAATAAAACTGATTTATTAACAGCCTTGCGCAGAGTAGGTGTTTTTGCCCAGAATGCAATTAGCCAAAGGGTGGTATTCGAGTTTAAGGATAGTAAATTAACGTTGTCATCTGTTGTGCCTGAATTGGGGAGTGTTACGGAGACGGTTGCTTTGCCTACCGCCGTAAAGGAAAACTTTAAAATAGCTTTTCAACTTAAGTTTTTATTAGAAATTATAAATCTTATAGATGATGAGAATATTGAAATGAAAGGGATTAACAAACTTTCCCCAGTAATGTTTAGGCAGCCAAGCTTGAAGGATTCTTTCTTGCACCTACTTATGCCGTTAAAACTTGATGAGTAATATATGGTGCTAATAAAACCTGGTATTACCAAGGGCAATAATGTAGACCAGCTTAATCTGAATGTTAAAGTCACTCCTGTTAGTCAGTTTATTTTAAGGTTGCGACGCGGGCTTTGGCGATTCAAGTTTACCGTTGTGCAACGGGTGGCCAGGTCAGAGTTGTTATGGCTTAACTTATATGTTATTGCATTTCAAGTTGGTTTAGCAATACTATGGCGCATGAAAAATATACGTGGCAAGGCGGTTTTTTTACTATTGTTTTATAAGTTGAAAATTTTGAATTTTGGAATTTTTCAATACAATACGATTGTTTATTTAGAATTGTTAGTTATAGTTTTTAATATTGTATTTATTGCTACTGCGTTTAAGGTAGCTGAGCGATACTTATTTGGATTATTTCCATTTTTCATGTTTGTTTTGCTCATGCTAAATATTCTTTGGTTAAAGGTTTTAATTGTTAAACAGGGCCTTTTGTAATGGTAGCGTATATTGTTTTAATATTAGTGTCTACTGTGGTTAGTGTTTTGATTACTCCTTGGGTTATTCTAATAGCTGAGCGCTTTGGAGTTATGCAACAGCCTCCAACCGAGGTGCTGTCGTCTATTAAGGTTGAGGCCACTGATCCTAACTTAAGGTATAAAATTTTATCTTTGCGGAACAATTTAATAAAACCGCCTACTGCAAAATGGGGAGGCTTGGCATATACTTTAGCATTTTTCTTGGTGATTTTTGGGATGTTTTTATTTGCGGATAAGGAGTTAGTTCTACGTACTGCTAGTAATTATATTTTATGGTTTGCCGTGATAGTTTTTTTATTGATAGCAGGTCTAGTACAAGATAAGAATGGAGGGGCTGGCTATTTACAGTTTGTGTATATATTTATTGCTGCTATTGTTTTTGCCATATCGCCTCTTGATTTGCAAGGGATAAACTTGTCTACAACTTACCTTAATTTGAATGTGTTTCATATTGCTGCGCTTGGTAATCTTATTTCAATCGCAATTCCTGGTGACTTAATCGTAATTTTTTGGACGGTCCTTGTTTTTTATGCAATAAAAATGCAAGGTGGGACCGACGGTCTAGCCGAAGGGAACACTGTGATAGCCTTGTTTTTCATTGCATTGGTGAGTTTGAAATTTGGTCATAATCAAGCAGCATTATTAGCCTTTATATGGATTGGGGTATTGTTAGGTTTTTTAGTTTATAATTTTTACCCTGCTTATATTTTTTCTGGAAGCTCTGGAAAGCTAGTATTAGGATTTGTTGTGGCCAGCCTTGCGATTATAAGTGGTGCGAAATTAGGCACGGCACTTATCGTGCTTTCTGTGCCATTATTAGATATGATACATGTGGTTATTTTACGTATTCGAAAACACCATTTGTACCGTAAGGGAAGTAAGGGGATATGGGAAGCTTTTGTCATTAGCGATAAATTACATTTACACCATAGATTTCTAAAACTGGGACTAAGTGAGCGTACCATAGCACTTATAGAGTACTCGATGACAGCTGCAATTGGCCTTGCAACTTTATATTTGGGCAAATTAGCTAAACTTGTGTTTTTGGTTTTTGTATGGATTTTAATCTTTCTTGCAATAAAATATATAAGCTATCTTGCAGAAAAAAAACATGTCGAAGAATTTAAATCCTGACATACAAAAAATAGCTAAGGAAGAATTTATTTCAAATTACGATCTAAACGAGGATTATTTGTATAAGGACTTTTGGAAAGGGCGAGAATATGAGCATAAAGCAGAAATGATGCTTATAGCTAGGATTTTAAAAAGGTTTGTATATTTTAAGAAAACAAAAAAGCAAATGATCTTAGATTTGGGCGGTTCATTCGGTCGTTTGGCAGACTTGTATGCCTCGCGGTTTAAATATAGTATTATTGGCGATTATTCGATGCAGGAGTTAGAAGAGGCCAAGAAACGTCTTTTCGCCCGATATTCCAAGTTGTATCTTATAGGGCTGAACGCATATAAAATGCCTTTTAAGGATAATTCTATTGACGTGGTGCTTTCAGTTAGGTTGGCCCATCATATTAGATATTTGGATATTCTTGCACAAGAAGTGTACAGAATTTTAAAACCGGGCGGTATTTTAATATTGGAGGCGGCACACAAAAATCACCTAAAAGCTATTTTGCGAGCCATTATAAAGAGAGAGCTTAGTTTTTTTAGAAAGAATATAATAAAAGTAAAACATGATCCACACCAGGCACAAGTAATCAAAGAGATTGCTGGTCAAATTCCAATTATGTATAATTTTTCTGCTAAGTTTGTAATCAACACATTTGTAAGTAAAGGGTTTAAAATAAGGGCAGCATATCCATGTTCTTTTTTTAGGTTGCCGCTACTAAAAAAAATTGTTCCATTACCTGTATTGTTAGGGCTGGAGAGGTTTTTACAACACTTGTCCTTTTTAAAAATAACCCCCAGCTTATTTTATGTGTTTTACAAACCAATCGGGGCAAAAGTCAGGGTTGCTGATGGTAAGGTGAGTCAACAATCTAAAGTCACGACTAAGCAGTGCAAAGACCTAAAAGACATTCTCCAGTGTCCAGGTGGAGGTAAATTGGCCTTTGAATATAGTGACGTATTATGCGATAATAAAGAGACTGAGATGAAGCGCTTAGGACCACGTGAGTATGATCTTAGGGATCCTAGGCCTGATAAAATAAAATTTTAAAAAGGTGGGAGTTGATGGTTGGTTTATCGATAAAGAGAATAGTACTGCGTGTAGATGGTGTGAGTGGTTTTGAGATTCCATCCCAAGTAAATACTGGGTTTGGAGTCTTTAATACAACGGGTGGTTTTTTCCAATCCATACTAAATATAGCTTTGGGTGTTGCTGGGATAGCAGCGGTTTTTTTAGTTGTAAAAGGTGGGTTTGAACTTACAACGAGTGGCGGAAACCCCCAGAAGATAAAAGAGGGTAAAGAGCAGATAGTTAATGCTTTAACAGGTTTACTGCTAATAGCTGCAGCCGTTTTTGTCATAAAATTAATTGCTAACATTTTAGGTGAGAGTGGAATTTCTGTTGGCCAGTAATTTTATAAGGCGTAGAAGTATGTTAAAATATAACATGGAGAATTGGAGAGCTATTTTAAAAACTACAAATGGGATTCCTAGTATAGGAGATTTAAAAGATCCGATGGGAGGCGTTGGAAGTATTAGCGAATTAGCAGGGAAGGCTTTTAGTGCTGCATTACCTATAGTCGGGATGTTATTTGTAGGTTTGTTGATATATGGAGGTATTCAGTATATTGTGAGTGCAGGTAATTCGCAGAAAATAAAAGCAGCAGAGGGAATAATGACAAGTGCTGTAATAGGACTTGTTATTGTGCTTGCAGCATTTGCGATAAAAGCATTGATAGCTAAAATTTTAAACGTGGGGATTTAGAATGGATAAGCTCGGATTGTTCGTAAAAGGGAGACAGGGCAGTAGCAGCAGACCTGGTTCTTATACCGGCACCGGAGGGTCTTCTACAATCGGTACAGTAACGCCCCCTGCAGGCTATATTCAGCCCGGTAATGCGGCTACCACGATTGCTAAAGTGTTCGATATATTAACATTAGC
>JALVLD010000154.1 GCA_027033525.1 Candidatus Dojkabacteria bacterium | reverse complement strand
ACCTAGATCTGTAACATCAACAGAATCTAAAGTCCTACCTAATTCTTCGGATATTACTTGCCCACCTGTTAAAATAGCAATATCTTTTAACATTTCCTTTCTTCTATCACCGAAGCCTGGGGCCTTGACAGCTACGACCTTTAGTACTCCACGTAATTTATTAAGCACTAAAGTTGCTAATGCTTGTCCTTCAATATCATCTGCAATAATTAATAATGGTTTATTACCTGCTTGCACTACTTTTTCTAATACTGGAGTAATGTCTTGCACAGAAGATAATTTTTTGTCTGTAATAAATACATATGCGTCTTCTAAAACAGCCTCTAATTTGTCTGGGTCTGTTATAAAGTATGGACTTACATAACCTTTATCAAACTGCATACCTTCTACATATTCAACCTCATCTTTAAATGATTGCCCTTCCTCAACTGTAATTACTCCATCTTTACCGACTTTGTGCATAACATCTGCAATAAGCTCACCTAGTTCTTTATCATTATTTGCAGAAATAGTTGCTACCTGTGCAATCTCCTCTTTAGTAGAAATAGACTTTGCATTCTTCTTTAAATGCTCAACTACAGCCTCTACGCCTCTGTCTATCCCCTTCTTGAGTTCTGTCGGGTTTACACCACTCATTAAATACTTGAATCCTTCATTTGCAATTACTTGGGCAAATAAAGTCGAAGTGGTTGTACCATCACCTGCAAAATCATTAGTCTTGGACGCTGCTTCTTTAATCATTTGCGCACCGACATTTTGCAAAGGATCAGATAACTCTATTTCCTTTGCTACTGTAACACCATCTTTGGTGGTCCTTTGTACTCCAAAACTCTCTGCTATTGTTACATTCCTACCCTTTGGACCTAAAGTAACAATAACAGCATTTGCAAGTGCATTAAGACCTGCTAATAAGCCTTGTCTTGCTTGATCTCCATATACTACCTTCTTTGCCATATTACATAAATATTAATATTTTATTTATTAGCAGTCTTGCTGCCAGAATGCTAAGTTATTATATTAAGCGTTAAAAAACTTGTCAAGCATTTATCATTCTCACTTGTTTTGGCAACTAAAAAACCAAAGGCTTAATGCGATAAGCTTAACATATACTCGATAAGTGATTCAACACCTTCGTACCAATTTTGCGAAATAAAATAAAACACTAAAACAAAAATTATCACAAACAAAATAATCCGAACAGTTATATGAACGAATTTTAATAAAAAATCAAATGCAAATACAGCAACGATCAAAGCTACAAGTCCAATAGCCAATTTTGCCATAAAAGGTGTCGTAAGTCCCATATCTAAACAATTATACTACTTTCTAACTAAATAAAAAAGTGACTCTACATGCTCAGTTAGTGGAAACATATCAAATACAGTGACTTGCTTAATACGATATTTAGCAGCTAAACCCAGTTTGTAGAACTCCTCTAAAAACCTCGTATACTTACACGATACATAAACTAAGTATTTAGGTCCCTTGGCAATTAAAAATTTAAGCACATCATTGGACAATCCTACTCTCGGTGGATCTAATACAAACACATCTTTACCTGTAGTTTGATAAAAATTGCTTAAGTACTCACTTACTGTGCTTGTTGTAAATCTAACCAATTTACTCACACCGTTCAGCCGTGCATTTTCTTCCCCAGCTTTTGTGGACTCCCCAAATTCTTCTACTACATTTACCTTGGTCCGAAACACTCTGGCTAAGGCAATGCCTAAAAAACCAGCACCTCCGTATAAATCGTAAATATTTTCAAATTCATTTTTAAATCCTTTAACAGTTTCCACCACCTTATTTTGCAATAAAGCGGCAACACACGGATTATTCTGAAAAAATGCATTCGCATAAACCTTATATTTAAAACCATTTATTGTTTGCGCCAAAAAATCCTGCCCATACACAACTTTATAAAGCTTGCCGATAGACCTATCACTCTTTAAAGGTGTAAAACTTAATACAATATTAACAGGGTTACCCTTAAACATTTCAATAAGCTTGACTAGCTCATCTGTCAGAAAACGTGAAGTAATACCTACTATTTCTGGAGGCGTCGTCACAATATTTAGTAATAACTCATTGTCCAAGTTTGACCTTATAACAACATACTTTAAAAATCCAGTATGTTTTTTCCTATCATAATAAGGCAAGCTCGTGCCCTTTACCCAACTGTTAACAAGCTTAAAGGCACGTCTTATTGTTTTATCTGCAACGATACATGCATGCCCGTCTAATACACGCCACCATTTACCTCTTTCACGCAAACCGAACTCTCCTCTAAAACTAACTGTATAATCCATCCGATTTCTGTAAAAATAAGGCACAGGAGCCGGAATAAATTCAAAATCGGGTACTTTAGCTCCAACCTTTTTAAAAGCTTCTCTGAAAAGCCCTCGTTTGTAGTCTGCTTGCTTAGAATATGGCATATACGACAATGGGGCTGCACCACATTTTGGCAACAAAGAACATGTATGCATTTCAATCTCTCCCATATTTCTCTATCTTACGCCTTCTAATAAACCAGTAAATCACCCCTGCAATCAAAACAAGTACCATAAAAATTTCTATTTCTTTCGTGTATTTAGATATCAGTTGCCAATGTTCACCCAATTTAAAGGCAGCAAATGCTAAAAGATAGCACCAAATTAATGCACCTATAAATGTATAAATAATAAAATAGCCAAATGGGATTCTTAAAATTCCAGCAGGCAGCGAAATAAAAGTTCTTACTCCTGGTAGCAATTGTGCAATAAACACTGCAAATGCCCCCCATTTTTTAAACATTTTTTCTGCTCTAAGCAACTTGGCTTCAGAAAAATGCACAAACTTGCCGAATTTCCTAACAGCAAGCCTGCCGCCAGTTTTACCAAATACATACATAAATGTAGAACCACTTATGTTCCCCAAAGCCCCTACTAAGGCGGCCTTCCACAAAGTCATCTTGCCAATAAATACAAGATATCCTGCAAAACCCATTATTATTTCTGATGGTAATGGAATACTAGCAGACTCTATAAACATTCCCACGAATATACCCCAATACCCTAAACGTGTAATTATACTAATAATAAATCTTACAACTTGATGCATGCTTATTAAAATACAATATTTATATCTTTGTCCAATACGTATTTCTTGGTCCAAATATCTAAAGCTTTCATGAAGCCAGCAGCTTTTAATTTCACCTCGTCTGCTCCCTCGGCTGCCACGTTAACCACTAGGTTAGTCGGCATGTAACCAGGTTGCTTTAACAAAACGAATTCGCGTATATTACTAGGAAACTGCACATTTAATTCTACCGTATGCTTCTGCATAACCGGTACCTTAAACTCGCCAATCACCTCGATGTAACTTTTAGCAAACGGAGTTTTATACGTACCCACCCGTTCCAACCCTTTAGAGGCAAGCAATTTCCACCCTTCAGGTATGTATAACTTAAAAACTGCTTTATAATCTCCAAATGGATAATCCTTTATAACACTCTTATTTTCATATTCTAACCTTATTTTTGCGATGTGCTTATAAACTTCAATATCCACTTTGGCGAATCTTACGACCTTTTTATTTACCTTATTACCCGATTTGTTCCACTCCACTAGAGCTACTACTGGCTGCTCATACCTTGAAAATACCACAGCAGGTTTATATTTATTAAACACAGTTGCACCAGACAACTCATGCGAATAAATTAGAATATGCCGCTGCTGGACTAATTTAACTACTAAGTCGCCGACTGTTGCTAACTTCCCCAGACCTATATGCTTAAACTTATTAATAATTGCAGCCGCAAGCTTATTAAAAAACTCCTGTTTTGCCGTACTCCCGGGTTTAAATCCCTTGTGTAACCTAACCATTAGATCAAAAAGATTAGAACCATTAACATTCCCGTAGCCTTCCACCTCTACACCGCCTAGGGCGTCTAACAATTTCTCCACACTATAAAAATCTATTCCAACCAAAACATTCACAGAAGATAAATAATCCCTTTGATTTAAAAGTTTAGCTACTTGTTGGCTAAAGTATGCGTAATCTGGTTCCCAATTTGAAGTAGATAGCTTAACTTGTTTAACCCCCAGATATTTCTGAATAGAAACAGATGATCTCAAACCCCTAAGTTGTCCATCTATTTGATACACATCATATGTTTTAGACAGTTTTATATTACCATTCTCTACACCTAACAACGTTACCCCGGTAATCCATCCAGCGGTCGGCCGTATTTCATAGTTATTTTGATAAATTAAGGCATAATTAACTCTCTTTTTGTATCCTAGCAAAAAAGGCACAGAGTCATATATATCCTTATAATACTCAACTAACCTTGAAAGACTTAAAGATTGCTCTCGCAACCTTGTATATTTTTGTTGCAAAAACCAAGGGATATCAGACACCCCAACTGTAAGCATCAAATTTTTACCTAAAACAAAATCTTGATAAGCATCTCCAACCAAGGGCATTGATTGCACGATTTGTTGCAAATACAAAAAATTACTGCCCGCAACATCTCTTGACGACTGCACATATCTTACAATTGGTATTGCAGTTTTGAATAACTTCTCAACCCCCAATGCCTGATATTCTATAGCTTGCCCGACTGTTTTTACTGCTACATACTTTTCTCTAAAGCCAAAATGTTGCAAGTAACTTACCCAGTTAATCCCATCGTTTAACTTACTTATGCCATCCTTTATGCCTAAAACCGAAGCATACGCCTTATCAAAATCACCTTGCGCCAAATAGGATTTAAATCGGTTATAATGCCAGGTTATCTTCGCCCCGGAGTACAATAGCTCCATATATGGCAATATGACTACAATAAGTGCTATAACTACAAAACCGCGCAAAAGACTTAGCCAAAAATTCACTTTTGTTGCCTTTCGGGGGAGATTCAACAAACCATGCAAAAAATCCAATGGTTTTTGGACCAATGCTGCATATGTTTTATCTACTAATTGCCAAAACACAGCAGATAGATAAGTTGCTGTTGATCTGTTTTTGCTCCCTAAATCAATCGGTTCTACAACCTCACCTTTTATATTCTCTACCACTTTGCCTTCAGCCACCTTGAAAACCCCACCAACTTTGCTTGCAGCAAATGCAAGCGCTCCTTTTAGCATCTCTTCTATACGACCACGTGGACTCCAGCCGTGCAAAGACAATTCCGAGGCCCAAGAAGCCTGCTCCAACGCTTTTTGAAATGTTAAATCAAACCCTGCTTCGCCGGCATCAACAAATTCTACTTGCTTTTCTTCTGCTATTAACTCTAATGCTTTATATGCTAAATTAAGAGTGCTTATGGCCGGGAAACTAGTGAGCAGAACCTCTTTGCCAATCAGCTGCTTCGATAAAGTCACATTTAAAATACCTAGAGTTGCATCTTCTAAACTTACAATATAATTATTTTGTAGTCCTTCGCCTAAAATAGTAATTCTGTCTTCTGCAACAAGCTCCCGTATAAGTCTTGTTGCAAACGTTGGAACCGACAAATCCATATCCTCGTCTACTATTTCTGCAACCCTGATAATATGTGCAGCAAATGCTCCTCGCTCCAAATACTCATGCACTAAAGACTCGCAGTAGCGCTGTAATTGCGAATTGTTCTCACTAGGCTTAAAAAGCAGTTGACCTAAATATCCGGCTGAAATCAAGCTGAATTTAGCATCAAACTCAATGGCTAATTTTATAAACATATCTACATAATTACTCTGGTTTACAAATTCCCTATTAC
Organism: Candidatus Dojkabacteria bacterium; assembly: GCA_027033525.1. Classification (GTDB taxonomy): domain Bacteria; phylum Patescibacteriota; class Dojkabacteria; genus JALVLD01. The sequence goes on along the minus strand of JALVLD010000154.1, from coordinate 2,077 downwards.
TTAGCTTGTTTACTTCAAACACATCTTTTTTTACCTCGGGATACGCCGAACCAACCACGAGCTGGGCAACATAATAAAATACGTAATTTATTTTTGTAAAACTATCTATATGCTCACTAATAAACTTTAGATCGATAAACAAAACATTTTCATTCGTCTTGTATTTTTTTAATACCCTCTTGGTTTGAGTCGAAAGATAGTCTACTAATACAATCTTGGCTTGTTGCTCCAGCAAAATATCTACAATCTTTGCAACGGTAGGATGCAAAATATTAACAATGACTACAACGGGTTTATTTGTATTAGTAAACTCTTTAATGCGCATTTAAAACATATTCATATAGTTTAGCATCTATAACCAACGTTTGATCGTCTCGTATAATAATATCAAATGTTGCTGTTCTGAAACCTTGTTTTTGCAAAGAAATTGTATGATTTCCTGCAGATACATCTTTTAATAACAATGGGGTTTCTCCGACCTTCTTGTTATCAATAAACACAGCAACTTTATCTTGTTTAGCATTAACTAAAAGCTTAGTATCCTTTATTTGATCATAATACAGAACCACATAACTACTGGTGCGTGCTGTAGGCCCAATTTGTGCTTTTACTACTGTTGTTATACCATTTTGCAACTTAGCTGGCACTGTAAGCTCATAAAAAAAATCCTGCTGCTTAACTGCTTTTAGCTTTAATTTATATTCCCCCGGTCTTAGCCCTTTAACATCTAATGGTGTTGCTCCCAATTGTCTATCCTTTATATACACGAGTGCAGGAGTAAATTCAGTGCTCACTACAAGCCGTGCCCCTCCTCTCGTTAGCCAAGGCGAATTAAAAACCCTACTTGGCACGTCAAAATATGTTAATAGCCCAGCAATAAAGAATAATGCTATTATTAAAGAAAACCACCAAAACTTCTTAGTCCCTATTTTCGACCTTTCCTCTTTAGGAACCTTTGGACTAGTAAACTCTGACGCCACTGCGGCTGCTCCTCGTGTCTTTACAACACTTTTGCTCGCCAAGAACTTAGATAACCAATTACCTTGCTTTACATTTTTTTTCTTAACCTTTAGATATTTAACTGGCATATTCTATTATACATAAACCTAAATTTTATGCACGTATCTTTACAGGCGTGAGACAAAACGATCCCAATTTAACTAATTACATTTACTAAAGATCCTTTACGCACCTAAAGAACAAAATAAGCAGCGAATTATCTTGTTTTTGCTCTACCCCATACTTTCCCCAAGGCAGAGTGCTACTTAATACCCTCGCAATTTTAGTTGCTAGTTTTGTTGCACTGCCTTATTTCGCAAGTGCTTGTGGTAATTTTTTGCAAATCTGTGTGCCTCATCTCGCAATTGGCGTAAATGCTGGTATCCTAATAATTCACGCTTAGGTCGTATAACATACCAACCTGTAGCTAAGGCTGTTGCATTTTTTAAGTCCTTGCCTACAACAGCTTTATAATTTTCTGTATTTATTATTAAATAGTCGTGAGGCTTAAATATTCCAACCACTAAAGTATTTTCTAATCTTGTGCCTTTTAAAGCATTAAGTACACTACTTACTTGACCTTTTCCACCATCTATAAGCAAAATGTCTGGATTGGGCCAATCTTTTGCAACACGTCTTTTAAGAACCTCAGCTAGCATTCCGAAGTCTGTAATTCCCTTTGTGTATTTTATCCTAAAACGCCTATATTCTTTTTTGGCCAATTTCCCCCCGTCAGAAACGACCATAGAGGCTGTAGCCCAATCTCCCATCAAATTTGAAATATCGTAACATTCAATTCGTTTTACAGTAGTATCTAAATTAAATATATGACTAATATCGCGTAAGCGCTGTGAGTAAATATCTTCAACTAAATTAGGATTGTCTGCATAAGCAGTTGGTAAAACAGAAGCTAGTTCTAAAGTTTGTAACTGTTCTAACTTATCTCGCAACTTAATTGCTTTTTCAAACTCTAAATTTTTTGCAGCTTTGCGCATTAAAGTCTCGTATTCTTTAACAAACTTAGCCCTACCATTTACTATAAAATTAAACATTGCTGTTATATTCTTTTGGTTTTCAG
>JALVLD010000153.1 GCA_027033525.1 Candidatus Dojkabacteria bacterium | reverse complement strand
TCGGCTATACGAAATACTGAAGCAACATTGCGTGCGTACTGGATATTCTCTAATACAAAATAAATTTCCCGTTTTTGCCTAAATGCCTTATTAAGTTTTTTAATTTCCTTTTTTAAAAGAGGACGACGGACCATCATGTTCACAATTATACACCCTTAGCTTATTTTCCCACGTTGTAATTTCTGCCGCCCTAAATACGTGAGCAATCGATATACGTGCCCTAGCTTTTATCAATTGAATCCCACCTAACACAAAATCTAATATATTTAAACTCCATGGCAATATCCTATCTAAAAATTTTAATACTCTTAAAAGAATTTTATACCAAACAGGTATCCTTGCTATAGATGCGGATGTAATTAAGCTACTAAACCACAAAGGATAAGGAAGGATCAGCCTCTTATTTATCTCCCACCAATCTGGATAAAACCGTCTAACCCAACTGTTGGCTTTTACTAGCTTACTCCAAAGCTGAGGCTCCTTGATATATAATGGTATGGCCTCAACAAATTGTGTGGCAAAGGCTATATTGTGCTTCCTAAACCTTAAACAATTTACCGACTTATAAAAATTCATACATAATTTATTTGTGCAATCTAGACAATGCTTAAACCGACGCACGCTTAGTTTACCTAATAAAACTAAATCTAAAAAACGTGTTAACCATAAACGGCGCGGTCTTACAAACAATAAGATATCAATATCATCTTTAGGTTTAGCATTAAGCGAAGCTACCGACCCCGACAAAAAGATTGCCTCTACAAATGGGACCCTCGCTAAAGCCTTAATAAACGGTCCACTCCAACGTATCTTCGTATATGACAGTAAAACCCTTTCATCAAAAACAGTTGTAAATGGTTCATGTATTCTATTTTTTAAATGGCTTGCATATAAGAACCGTCCATCAAAATCCCAAAGGCTAGACTGTTGGGCTATTTTGTTGGCCCAAACTCCTAAATAAATCCGCAATATATCTATAGGGAAATAAAATTTTGCCTTGTACTCTGCTATTGTTTCTAGTTTATATTGCATCTTTTGTAGTATACTTTATTTTTGCTATAATGAATATATAGCGTGGAATTTATACCATAAAGGACTAAAAACTATGCTTACACTTAACAAAATCGCCCGCATTATTATTTGGGGTACTATCATGGCAATAATTATCCTATTTGGTATATTGCCCCACACTACTCTACTTGAAAGGCATCAACTTCACGACCTTGATCAAACGACTAAAAGACTTGACTCACAAATTAGGCCACTCCTTACGGACCTTAACCAAATATTATCAGAACTGGAAGACTTAAAATAAACATAGTAGTATGACACGATCTCAATTATTAACAAGCCTACCCTTTATACTACTAATAGTACTCCTCTCAAATTCATTAATTCATGCGCGTCCTTTAACAACTCCTGTTCCTCCGGACCCCGTGGAACGCATGGACAACTCCTCCAACACATTAACACTGCCCAACACAGAACTCACTCAGCTAAAAAATTCAATTACTAAGGCTATCAAAGCAAAAGAACTCCACCTACAAAGGATCTCCCAAATAACGGTACGATACAACACCAACCCAAAACTATCAACCCGACTTATTCAAAATACAACTCAATTAAGGCTACTTTTAGAACAAACCCAAAAACGAATCGATCTAGCTCAAAGTAAAGATCAACTGCGCTATGCATTCAGAGATTATATAAAAAAACAAAGTAAAATCCTTATCCAACTAAAAAAACTCTTAATACTGTACTTAAAACATATTCTCAAAACTCAAATCCTGGCCAAGTTAGAACTGCTAGTCACAAAAGACACCAAACTAATTGCACGCCTACAAAACAAACAGCTTGCAACGCCTAAACTAATTAAAAAGTCTAAAAACATAAACCAAACCTTTACTCAACTACAAAGACTCGTTGAACAGCTCGATGAGAACAACAAGCTTCAAACCATCCGGAAACAACTACAAACTATCCAAACCCTAACTTACACCTTCCAGCAAAATCAAAGAGAGCTACTTATTATGCTACATGAGGTATTACGGCAGCATCCCAATTAAGCATCAGACATAAACAGATCCGAACCTTCCTCTAAATCTATATCATTCATATTGGCTTTTTTCATCTTTTCTAATTCTTTAGGATCAGAAGTAATCAACCGATGTTCAGCCTTATTCGAAATCACACGAATTGCCACATGATTTTGATCAGCAAAAAATATGCCTTCCCCCCTATGGGCAGAAAGTAGGAAATTCCGCTCTCCTGAAGAGAGGTTAAAAGTATGAGTAATAAGATCAATAGCAGCACTATTTTGCTTAAGAAGCATTTTTAAGCTTGCATTTGTTACTACAGCTTTCCCATATTTAGAAGTCAAGAACTCATCAACATCTTGGCTAATTGTAGTTAGGCCCAAAAAGTACTTTCGAGCACGCTTTGCAATCCCAAATATAAATTTGGCTGAATCCTCATACTGCATCATTGTCCAGGCCTCATCCACTATAAGTAAACGTCTTCGTCTTTTTTCTCGTACTTTTGTCCATATGAAATCTAAAATTATAAACATTGCCATTGGACGCAACTCATCACGTAAGTCTCTTATACTAAATACAGTAAAATCGTTATTAATATTTACATTAGTCGGTAAATTAAATACTCCAGAGGCACTTCCAATAATATATTTCTCTATTCTGCTTGCCATATCATGAGCTTCTGGCTCAATCATCCCTTTTAATATCTTATATAAGTCTTCCAATAAGGGCGGATCGTTCTTCCAGGTTGCAGGATCATTAGTAATTCCCTTTTCTTTATACGTTAATATTAGAGCGCGATCTAGGACTGCAGTAGCTTTATTACTTATTTCTCCACCAAATAATATTTTAAAGAACGTATGCAAGCTTAAAATTTTATCTCTTAACACATTGGTTTCTTCCACATCGGTTGATCGAATAAACTCAAAGGGGTTAATTTTTGCACCGCTATCCTGAGAAAAAGTAATATAATTCCCATCTACAGCCTTGGCCAGCTTATCGTACTCACTCTCTGGGTCAATAATAAAAATTTGGGCACCTGTTAACAAATACCGCAAAGCCTGCAACTTTACATAGTAACTCTTACCGGCACCAGAAGTGGCAAATACAACTTCGTTTGCATTAGGTGCGCTAAATCTATCGTAAATAACTAAAGAATTATTGTGAAGGTTAATACCATACAAGATCCCCTTATCCATTGTCAGTTCGGATGAAACAAATGGGAATGTTCTAGCAATCGAACTCGTATCCATATTCCTGACTCTGTATAAATAGTCTTGTGCCTTAGGCAAAGTTGTATGCCAGCCATAATCTTGATTAAGTGTCGCAGGCACAACCTCTAAGCCTATTGCTGCTAATGTTGATACTAAATTCTTAGTCTCTGCTTCTAACATTTTCTTGTCTTTTGCAGATAATCTAATATACATGCCCACATTAAAAAATTTCTCTTGGCCGGAAGCGATATCGTCCATTAAACGCCGAGCATCTTCCAGGGCCACTTTATTTTTTGGGTCAAGGACTTTGCCTGCTTGGTATTCGTTGGCCAAACTCGCCTCTAGTTCTGCTATCTTACGCTTTAATTTCTCAATTATTTGGTCAGAATCTAGAGGATAATAAAACATGCTTATGCTTAATTCGGCGTCAAAGTTAATAAGTGGAGAAAGCCATGTATTATCTACCGTACGCGGGTATCCAACCACGAGGAAAGTTCTATAATACGTGTTGTTTATCCTTATGTCCCTAAAATCTATTTCTATATAACTGGGGGCAATTAAATCTTGCAAAGTATACATCAGTGTCTTTTCACGTGTTTGTGGCTTAACCTCTTTACCGGTTTCTATAACCTTAGGATCTATTTTTGCATTTTTCCCTTTCTTAATTTTTCCTATACCAAACATAAAATTAAGTTTAAATTTATAGCGGAATCTGTTGCGACTCAAACTTAATCACATCATCTTCAGCATTATAAGCTTTATAAAAATATTTCACCAAATCAGCGGTTGTCATTTGCTGACCTTCCAAGCCCATTTGTTTTAACATTCTTAGTACGTGATTACGCTTAGGGATCAAAAAATTTAATGCCTGCTCTATTAGAGTCTTTTTTTTAGCATCGGGCATATCTGGCGAGTAATTGACTAGCCCCCTATACGGTATTACCAAATAAAACTTCTTGTCTAAAATATTTTGCGATGCCACTAATTTCCTAATAAATCTTTTGTATATTTTAAATTGTCTTTGCATGCCTGGACTTAGCCGCTTATTTTCCAAGGAATCTATATAATCAGCATATTTGTGTAAACGTATATGTTTAGTATCTATTAAAATTTGCAAATCGAAATCTAAAGAATTAATAAAGGAACCAAAGGCCCGAATTTTACTTTCTTGCTCTTCTACAGACAACAACTCAAAGTTAACAGCATTGGTCTTTATTGCAACCAAAAAAGTACCGTTCTTTGTAATGATCATGTCTGCAATTATCTCTGCAATCTCCAAAAAATCTTGAGTTTTACTTCTAACAAATAAAAACATACTACTTCTTGCCTAAAGGACTTATCTTAAATAATGGATAAACACTCTGTTGAAATGTCACAGTAATTTCCGGGAACAAGTATTTAGGATGCTCTAATTTAATTCTATATGTTCCATCTGGCACTGGCTTATTAAAATAAATTATGCCATGTTTAGTGCTTTTTAGGGCAGCTAATACTTTATTATTTAAATCGTTTAAATACGCCACCGCACCTTCAATAGGCGATTGACCATCTAGTAATACAAAGGCTACAGTATTGGGAGTCTGTGGAATCTTAACGTTTTGTACAGAAAAATCCTTAAAATTTTGTGGTGTTATATTTAATACCTTAGGACGTGGCATATTACTTAATTGCTCCTGCAACTTTTTCTTAAAAGAACCTATATTCCCCGAAGTATCAAAATATGCTAATAAATAATCCGGCATAACTTCTGGCTTATATCGCTTATCTGTTTTAAGTCGTACGGGTTTATCATCCTTTTTCCACACTCGAATAAGAGGTATTGCTGACACTCGTAACCAATCTTGAATCCATTTATCAAAACTTTTATGCTCATAATTTAAGAAAGTGAACCCTAAAGTAATCGCTAGGAATGCTAGAGTAAGCGGCCAACCGAAGATAGGCGGTATTAACCCTTTTATAGTCATATGCAAAAATGCATAAGTCCCTGCCCCTCCTACAATCGCAAAAACGAATTGTTTAACAGTAAGTCCTGCAAACAACTTAAATTCGTATTCCATTACATTTTGCGGAATGGCATGTTCTGACATATAGATAGTATAACAAAAAGTTGATATAATTTTATTATGAAGCCCTTACATAAAGATTTTACTATATTTTTTATACTTATATTTATTGCAACCATAGGCTTAACTATAAAATATCTCCCAGTACGCGCTATTGGGCAGGTTCCTAAAGAATGCATTGCAACAACAAACAAAAATCCTAAACACGCACGCTACTGTAATGCCAAATGTCAGGCCCAAAATTGTATTAGTTATTGCCCTGCCTACACAGGCTATGCAAAAATAAAAATCCCATTCGACCTAAAAAATATCATAGTGAAATTTAAAGGAGGGACATTCCCTGTTTACCTAACAATAAAGGGGACAAACATACAAAACCACAAAATAGACTGTCCCGGTAAGAAAATTTGCTACAAACAAATCAAAGATACCAAACGGAACGCATTTAAAGCCGGAGATATCCTAGAAATACAGCTTAAAGATAAGGAAGGCTATGCCCTTGGTTTTCGATCACCTGACAAAAATTTTAATTGCGGTGAAAACAATATATGCAGTGAAATAGGAGGAAAATACGGGGTACTAAATATTAAAGATATCGCCACCCCTCCACTTAAGAGCTACCGAACAGTCTCACAGCAATGCTATGGTGACTCTCCAATCGGCGATGCGGATTTTGATTTTAATGATTATGCAATAGTAATATTTGGAGAACCAATAAAGATTAAACCTCATGCTGACCCAGAATGCATAAAATTAAATACACAAAAACTCTCGGGGGGAGTAGAAACATTAAAAACGAAATTTATATGCGAAGTAAAATCCGCTGACAAATGTAAGTTTGTACTAGGAGACGGAAAAACTTATACCAAAGAACCGGATTCAAACGGCCGATGCACCTTGATCTATACCTACAAAAAGCCTGGAGAATATACCAGCATTTGCTATGCCAAAAAAGATACGAAAGAAACAACAAGCGATTCTTGTAAACAAATACTTACTGTAAAGAAGAAACCTAAAATCGAAGATACTGCAGGTGGGCTAACCATACCCATTGCTATTAGCCTTATAACGTCTATTGGGATTGCGTATTACGTAACAAAAAGGCTTGCTCTGTTTAAACCTTAGGTACAATAAATACAATGGAACCTATCTCGCCAGATTATAATTATGCAGCAGAAGTAGCCCAATCATTCAAACTGCTGAGATTAATTGCCACCATATTACTTGTTATTGGTGGTGGGTTAGCTAGTTTTATCGGCGCAATTTTAATCTATGAAAAAATTATATTTGCCTTGCAAGACTGGGACTACAAACTTTATAAATTAAAAGAAATGGCTTCACTACAATTTACCATAGAAAAGATTGTGCCAACGCCGGCAGCCAGTATAGCCCAAATACAATCTTCCTCTATAGCAGGCCCTAGCATCCAAAAGGAAACAATTACAATCAAACCATCAAACAACAAACCTACTCCTACAAGGTATACCAAACCTGTACCATCCAGACCTAAACGTTCTACTGTCAAATTTACTGGAGACTATGCTATCGTAATCCCCTCCATAGGTATTAAAACCGAAATTTTACGCAAGGGCACTGTGAAAAAGCGTATGATTAGAGGTGTCGCCATATACAACGATTACGGGACTCCTGATAACAACACACTACCTATCATATTATCATCGCATAGATTTGGATATGCTTGGTGGACACCAAGTTATAGACGTACCAATAGTTTCCACAATCTCGATAAGCTACATGTTGGAGATAAAGTATATATAAAATGGCGCGGCAAATGGTATGTTTATAAGGTTCGTAAAAAATATATTGACAAAAAGTTCCGTAACTATAACACAAATTTAATAATGTATACATGTGTTGGCTATTTTAACCCTAGCCGTATTATTGTTGAAGCTACACGCATACAATAATCATGCTAAAATACCAATAGTTACAGGAGGGATGCCGGAGTGGTCGAACGGGGCGGTCTTGAAAACCGTTGTACCCGCAAGGGTACCGGGGGTTCGAATCCCTCTCCCTCCGTTGAATTTTGTGCCTATGCAAAAAGACATAAACTAAATCCCCTAGCCCTGCCCAAACAACTCTGAGTGTTTAAACTAAACTTCTACAACCTTCACCATACTGCTGTATAAAAGGCTCATCTACAAGCTTGTGATTGCTAATAGTAATTTCCCGATCAGGCTCTATACTTTTTGCAAAAAATACATCATGAGATACAAGCAATACCGCCCCTTTAAAATTATAAACTGCCTCAGCTATTACTTCCTTTGTCCGAATATCTAAATGATTCGTAGGTTCATCTAAAATTAGTAACTGCCGCTCCCTAACACTAAAGATAGCAAAACTCAAACGAGCCCTTTGCCCTGGACTTAAATCTTTTATCCGCCTGCTCAGTAATTCTTCAGTAAAAATAAACCGGCTAAGGAATCTAACCACCTGATATCTAAAAGCTAAACCTAACTCTCGCTGCACATAATCTATTACAGGTATATCCATCGGTAAATGGCTCTGCGTTTGAGAAAAATATTCCCAACTTAGATTTGTGCCCAAGATTAACTCACCTACACT
>JALVLD010000152.1 GCA_027033525.1 Candidatus Dojkabacteria bacterium | reverse complement strand
GCATTGGTATGTTTATTTATTGGCGTACATATTTACGCGTATTATTTATGTCCAATCGCTTGGCAAAGCTGCTAGCAATTTTAAAGATGAAACTAAAGGTCCTATTATATTACAAGTTTTAGCTGGAAGCTTTGCCATACTCTTTATTCCATTTTTCAACTGGCATTATTCAACTAATATTAACGACTATTTCTTTATATTACTTGCATGCATACTTTATGCTGCTACAGATATACTAACAACCCTAGTATATAAACACTTAGATCCTGCAACAAATGACATTATTGCTCAAACAAGCACTATTTTCTTAATATTTTATGGTCTTGTTTTATTTCACGAAAAAATTACTTTATTTCAAACGCTAGGGGCGTTACTAATAACTGGGGCTAATATTATATTAGGCTACGCAAAACGCAAGCAAACTCCTACTAGTATCAAATGGATTATCTTAGCTTTAATGAGTCGCTTTAGTTTTGCTACTGCTCTTACTATAGATGTAGAAGTTTCTAAACATTTTAACCTCCCATTATATATAGCAATAACCTTATTTATTCCTGCACTTATGTTGATGTTAACTAAAGGGTATAAATTAGCCTCAATTCGCACTGAACTACGTGCCCAAAATATAAAATACATAGTTACAAATAGCTTTTTCTGGACCCTTATGATTATTACCGGACTTTTATCGTTGCAATCATATAAGGTAACAATTGTAGCCCCGCTTAGGGCAACAACGACTTTAATTAATGCATTAATTGTTGCTTTAATATCTAAACAGCGCGCAAACTGGCAAGCAAAAATAATAGCAAGCTTGCTTGTAATCCTTGGAATGTTCTTGCTTTTTGTATAATGTCTCTAAAAGTGTAACGCCTCGCTACAATTTTACTGCAATCCCTTTGGTCTCTTTTCCTCCTATTTCCCTCCTTTTATAAGCATTTTACACTACTCTACTCGCAGAAATTTGTAATAAAAACCTTATTTTTCTGATTTTTTTTAAAATTTTTTGATTTTTGATTCTTCTAAGGGTTGGCCTCCCCTCCCTATTATACTTGCAAAAAATCACAGCTAAAAACTATAGTATTTATAGCGGGAAACACGAAACCTTCGCACCCAAGTTTGTACTTGTGGATAAATTATCACACCTCTAAAAAATGGTAGCTTCTGAACAGTAAATTCCCTATATACCTCTTTTGCTATATCAACAAGGTTAGAGTATTTCTTTTATTTGATGGCCCTAAAAACTACATCTTTGTCGATCCGGTTCTAACCACTTTTGGGGCAATATATAGATTAAACGAACGAGAAAACGCCCACCGCAAAATATTTAGTGCCATCCCTTGCTACTTCGGGTATAATGTTGCTTGCTCCTTAGTTTATTGCCTTATAATCATGTATGTAAAAGCAACCTCTTCTTTTGCAGGAATTCCAATATTTATTTCAAAATAACCATCGTGTAGCTCTACCCAATAATTTTTGCCCGACTCTGCAAGCGGAGTCACAACAACCATATAAGAGCCTTCCTTATAGCTATGCTGCACCCTTATGCTTTTAGCCCCGGCTTTAATGCTTACTTGTCCAGCGTTCTGTTTTACTGTTAGTGTAGTTATTGTTAATTGCTTAATATTTGCATAAGATGCAACAAGCCGCCTAACAGATATTTTGGATGCTACAACCTCATACGTTGTTACTAGTTTATTCCCTACTTTATACCACATGCCTTTAACAGATGCTTCCAAGTTAGCGAATTTATGTACAAGCTCCTGTATGGACTTAATAATAACAGGTATTAATTTCTCGTAGTTTAAAGACCACAAACTTTTAGATTCATCCTTTGGTTTAGTGACAGCCTCCGGAATTACTTTGTACACTTCTTGGGCAACCAAACCAATTGTATGCTGAGCTTCCCCTAAAACCAACTTCCCCTCTCTAAACTGTGCACTGTGATGCTCGTATTCCTTGGGTTGCAATTTTAATAAGTCTGCAAGACCATAGTGGATTACTTTTTGATCGGTTTTAACGCGCGTATCAGAATATGTAAGCCACTGATAGGCACGTGCCGTACCATCCGAATAATTATTCGGGAGATCCAAAGCATAGGTAGGATTATATTCATTAATACCAAGCTTCCCTTCTATAAAATTTTTTGGAAAGTTATCAATATATATACCATATGCATTTGAATACGAACCCGAATCATTCATAAAATCGACGTACATACCAATCACTGTATCCACGCTAGTCGTACTTGTCAAATAAACCATAGACGCTAGATTCTTCCAGTCCGTTATGTGTATATGGTCAGACGCGGTCCCTGAGAAGGCTCCAGTATAAAAATCATGTAGATTCCTGCCACTAGTCCCAGTCACATTAGCATTCACATTTAGGCCTCTAGCCGTAGCCCCAGAACCGGTGTTATTAGACGTCAAATAATAGTTTATATCCGTTCCGTACGCGGTAGTACCATCGCTAGAATTCGAGTCTGTAAAATAGCTAAGGAATCGGTACGACCTAACCGAAGCTGAAGAAAATGTTTGCGTATCAGAAAAGACAGCGTCTCCTACCACATACAGTCTAGCTGTAGGATTAGTCGTCCCTATGCCCACATTACCATTCGCTGCAATTCTCACAAGCTCACTCCCTGTATTTGCCCTATCACCATTCCACGCAACTCCAGAACGAAATGTTAGAGGTACATTGCCTCCACTGCCTTCCCAACTAATAACTGCTCG
>JALVLD010000151.1 GCA_027033525.1 Candidatus Dojkabacteria bacterium | reverse complement strand
CCTTACCTTGTGGGTTACCTTTGCTGGCGTACGTGATATTTTTGACTTGCAAGCAAGGGAAGATATTTTAGATCTTTGGGCCAGATTTCCAGATTTCTATAGAGCTTCGTATTCAGCCATTACATCTAGTGGCTATGTAGAGGATGTACGCATGTATCTTAAAAAACGATCCTCTTTAATTCTAAACCCACGTGGCATCGCTGTTTCAATGGCTCAAGCAGGGGAAACTACTTTGTTGAATTTAACGCCATATGTACAAAAGTATGAGGACGACCAAGTCATGCATTACACTAATGTATTGTTATACTCATTACCAGAGGAGAGTTTTGGTTTGTATTTTGGAGACGGAACTATTTTATCTTCACTATCTCCCGATATCTTATTACATGAGGCAGGACATCATAGACGTTTTTTAGCTCTAAAGGATAGGGTTAAAAATATGAAACAGCTTTCCGATATTAGAACAGTGAGTGAAGCCTACGGGAGGGCTTATAGCAATAATTCTGCACCAGAAGAGCGTTATACCTGGCTTTTTGTTATATATTTGCTTCGGCGTCTTGGCGTTCCTTGGAGGAATATGCGTGGATTATTAAATGAAAGAATCGAGCCGGCTTTGTGGGTGGCTGATCGAACAAGGGGAGTAAACGTAGATCACAGAGGGATAATATACATACCGCCATCAATGCGTTCAGTTGAAGGTTTGGCTTCGAGACGTTTGCGAAGGGTTATTCGTTGTCACAAAAGTAGATGTTGGAAGCGCTATAATTTTAGCGATGTTATGGAGTGATTAGAATTGTATAATCCCTTATGCCCTCTCCTCACCACAATAATTTACTGGATAAACCTCTCCCTCTTGCCTCCCTCTTTTTAGCTATAGACACCGAAACTGCACCAAATTTTAATAAAAATAATCCTCAAACAGAAGTTATAGAAATTGCTGCAGTATTATTTGATGGCAAACAAGGCAAAGTATTAGATGAATTTGAAAGTTTGGTTAAGCCTACATATCCTATTCCCCCTGCTGTAGAGCGCAAATTAAACATTACGAATACTATGGTGCGAAATGCCCCAGACATAACTGAGATATTTAAAAATTCTAAATTTAATTTATTGGTTGCAAAAAGTAACTATATTGTAGGCCATAATCTAGCATATGATTTGCGTGTATTAAAAGAATCACTTACGCGGCGTGCAGCTTCAGAGCGTTTAATTTATCACAAACTCTTTTCTGCTTATACTTTAGATTCTTTGCAATTAAGTAAAAAAATATTAAAAAATAAACTACTTACTGCAGGGATTTCTAAATTTAGGCTAAAAGACATTGCCAGTTTTTTGGATATAGAGTTTAATGCGGATAAGCTACATTCAGCTAAGTATGATGCCTTACTTACTACAAAGGTATTTTACCGTCTAATTCAGATTTTGAAGCAAGAGTACAAGGTTTTCACAATGCGAGATCTATGGAAATTTTTGGCAAAAAGGCAAGATGTAGATCAATTAGAGTTTAAGGTGGAGTAACAGACTGTTAATTGTAATATGGCTTATTTTTTAATTAAAGTGTGTAGGCAATTAATCCAGGGCATTATTATTTTTTCATGAACTTTATATGTGTTAAAATGGCACATGAACAAAATTGTTGGCTCAGCCATTATAAAAAATGAAGATGGTAAAATTTTAGCTGTGCGTTTAAATAAAGAAAAACAAGGCGGTGTTTGGGTGCCTCCTGGCGGAAAGCTAGAAGATGGCGAAACCTTACGTGAATCTATAATTCGCGAGGTAAAAGAAGAACTAGATATAGACATTGAAATTACAAGTTTAGCAGGAATATCAGAAGAAAAGTATGGCGATGAACATTGGGTTTTTGTATTTTATAATGCCAAAATAATAAAGGGGACGCCCCAAATTATGGAGCCCGGCAAAATTTTAGAAGTTGCTTGGATAGATAAAGGACAAATTAAAAATGCAGAAAATATTTGTTGGATAGAAGTAAATTAAATAGTAATAGACGCATAAAAATGGAAATCTCTAGATTTTGGGTAGATGAAATAGGTAGAGAGTTAACTCCAGAAGAAATGATGGCATATACGGAAAATTCTCCAGTTAGACAAATATTATTAGATATGCGATTGCAAAAACTTGATGCTTTTTTAGCTAGGCACTCACCTGTGGAAATTGGGGCTATGTTAAATCCATTTTACGTGGCATATGGCTTTAGAGATTTCGAAGGATTGGCAATAGATCCTATTTATCGAGTGAAACCCTTGCAAAATAGCAGCTACAGAATTATATCAGGTACAGTAGAGGAAAATCTTCACGAGGTAGTAGATTGGACTGCAAGACATAAGCCAGCAATTCTAATTATGGAAAATGTCGTGAATTATTTGGCACGTGAGGTATTTATAAGTTTATTAAATATATTTGGATTTAACGGCGTAATTATCGGGAATAATTTTGAGGCCTTTTGGGGTAAGCCACATCCTGAACGTGTAAAAGACGTCGCAACATTGGAAAGTATAATTGCAGCCGCACAATATAAACCATTGGAAAACGATATGCTTTTTAAAACATCTAGAGTGTTGTGTGGGGTATTTGTACGTGATTTTGAAATTTAAATGCAATTAATTAGGAGGTGGACAAAATAGTTTCTACGCACAAGATAGGGAATTTAAGCGTTGCAATGTTTCCATTTTGAGCTTTAACTCTCTTCTTAGTTATTATAAACCGAGAAAATGTATGGCTTTTCTACTGTTGTCCAAATTTAACCTTCAACTTGAAATTTGTCCATGGCAAAGTATAACATCTATGATACAACTACCAACACAGCTGAAATTTTTGAGCTTAAAGGCGCAATTACCACAACTACAGATAATGTAAAAAAGTGGCTGGCATCTAATGCTCAATAACTTTCCCAACGTCTTCTAGTTTTCTAATCTCTACAATTTCTTGGTTGCTAAATTCTACGTTAAAATTTCTACGTGCCGGTTTATTTAGCAATTCAATATAGCGTATTGGTATATTAGATGCCTGTAGAGTGGCAATTATTGTTTTTAATTGCTTTAACTGACCTGGCCAAACCGGAGCAATAAAAGCATAAGGTTTTAGCCCTGCTTCTTGTAATTTTTCTAAAATTTTTAGCCGTACTTTTGGCAAAGGAGCCTTAGGTTCTATTTTCCGAAAAATGTCTTGAGGCAATACACTTATGCTTATGCCTATATTTAATTTTTGGTTGCCAAAAATTTTTAAAAGAATATTAATATCCCTAAGAATTAAAGAAGAACGCGTAAGAATTTCAAGCGTGGCTTTGGGATTTATTTTGTGCCACGCTTCAAGAATTCGTCTGGTTAACTTAAGCTTTGCCTCTAAAGGTTGATAAGGATCAGTTACCGAAGCCATAAGCACAGTTTTGCCGGTAAGCTTTTTATATTTTTGGTTTAATTCTTTTGCAAAAAGTTTGACATCATTAATTTTAGGAATTACCCAATTGCCCCAACTTTGGCGTAATTTTTGAGCATTGTTTGTTAAGCCATATTTACCTGCAGCAAATTTTGCCATAAATTTAGCATAACAATATTTGCAACCAAAACCACAACCAATATAAGGATTAATTACAAAATCTGCACCAGGCAAGCGGGAGGGAGTAATTAGCATACTGGATTATACAATAGAGGCATTTTTAGATTTTGTTATATGACTTAACCGGACTTGAAATAGAAACAAAACAGTACTATACTTAAGGTATAGTACTGTACTAAATTAATTACAACTAAATATGCAAATTAAAACATTAGAAAAGAAGTTTAAATTTTATATGTTGTTTCTGATTCTAGGATTATTATTGTATCATTCAGGCGTTTGGTTTGTTCAAGAAAGTAGATTAGATATTTTTTCTAGCTTTGCTTTGATGCCAATTGCTGCTTTTTATTTTTATGCAGTCAAGAGGTATAAAAAGTATATAGTTAAAGTGCAATATTTAAACCTCAAGTTACACTATATTACTTACATATTGGTAAATGGCTCATTTTGGTTGCATGCACTGGTTGCAAAACTAATAAGGGAAAATTTTGTATTGTCGTCTACATGGTTTGGAGCACTTTTAGGTATGAGTTTATTATGGGGGACAGGCCTGCTTATTCACACATTAGTATCTATAAAACGACAAGGATATGATAATGTTGAATTTTGATGAGCAGAAATATGTACAAATTGTTTACAACAGGTGGTTGGAGCTTTACAAAAAAAGCGTAGTGATATATTTAGTACTTTTGGCTGTTTCTAAAAATATTAATACCTCCGATGCGATTCGTAGTTTTTTAACAAAGAATGGAATAGAAATAAAACAAGTTAGTCTATATAGAACCCTAAGAAGACTTGAGTCAATGGATCTTATAACTCACGTGGTAGAAGGAACTAAAGGTACAAATACTTTTCGAAAAATCTTTTTTATTACTCCTGAAGGTAAAGCTTTTTTGCAAAAAATGAAAAGAGTTATAAAAATTACAGCAACAATTTAGATTCGCCATCTTTACCTACAAGTTCAGATAAAATAGCAGTTTGCCAACTTATTCCTGCGCCTATTTCTAAAATTTTGTCGTCTAGGTCAGGCTTTAGAAGTTTAAGCATGTATAAAATAGTGGTAGGTTGGCTTGTAGTTTGGCCGTCTGCAATAAGAATTGGAGCATCTATATAAGCAAATTGCTTTTTGTCTTTGGGGAGAAAATCAGCTCTATTGTATTTTAAAGCAGCATTAAGAAGGGGAGGTGGTAAATTAATAGTGGTGTGGATTTGGTGGATGAGGGCAGTATATGAGGCACTCTTGATGTATAGTCCATTCATACTTATATTTTATAATATACACGACAGGCACTACCTAGTGTAAGAATGTGGGCTATTACCTATGTATTTGCCAGAGGAATAAATTAGGTGTTATAATGTAGTGCACCACCTAAAGCCCAGGGAGTAGGTTCCGGGCGTGATAAGCCTTTGCCTTTGGGTCTAGCCCAACCGCACTGCGGCTCCAAAACCTGGGCATATATTGAAGATAAAAGCTATTAGCAATGCAAAAAGGCTACAGATTACATATTGAAAGGCTTAAATATCTTGCCGATACCGAGGTTATAAGAACCATAAAATTCCCCTTAGTGTCTAAAATCCCTTCTAAAAAGAAAAAAGATTTTTCAAACGTTCCACAAGAGTTAGTGCAAGCTATTATTCACGATGACCTGTATATTCGTGGACCTTCAAACCCTGTAGATTATATAAAATACGTAGTGAGAAAAGAAAAACCCGTTTATACGCTTATTGACTTTTGGTTAGATTCGCTTTTAATTGGTGTGGTTTTTATGCCAAGTGTAGCAAAACTTATAGATTTTATATCAACACTTCGCCTGGGTAAATCCAAATACACCCAAGTTATAGGCCAAGCTGATAAGAGGTTTTCTAAATTTTTGGATATTCAAAAGTTTATAAATACCGTTATAACAAAAGGAGAAATTAGAGCAAGTAGTAAACGTAACTCATATTTCGAAAAATTAAAAAAAGTTATTAAAAAAGATATATCTGAAGCTGATAAACAAGAGGCATTAGAATTTATAAATATTATTGTTAATGATCTATTTGAAGGGGATACTTTAAAACGTAAATATATTGGGCAAGATGCACAAAATCAGTATTGGTTAGAAAAGTGGGGATTAGATAAAAAACTAATTAGTGTAGATTTTAAATTAACAGCCTTTATTATTCCAGAATTGGCACTGGATTATAAAAACATAGTTATTGATGAAAACAATGTTATTGAAATATTTGATAAGCTTTATACCCTACGCGAAGAATTTTTATTAGAAAATTATAGGCCCCTTAATGAGGTTCCTGAGGCTAAAAAAACAGACGACTTAAAAAGTCTTATTACAGAAACCCTGGGATTATCAAATAACTTCAATGCTTTTAGTAATTACTTTTCTGATTTTCTAAAACAATTAAAACAGAATAACTTAGATGCAATTATAAACCGATTCAAGGAAATTAATGTAAACGAAAACTGGGCTGATATACAAGCTAAACTTAAGTGGTTAAGTCAGAAAGTACAGTACCTTGAGTCTCCTAAGGTGCAGGGCATTAAAGGCTGGCACAATTACAGAAGCCTTATTGGTGGTAAACTACAATCTTGGTTTACTAATCACATTAAACGCTATTTAGAACAAGACGAACAAATATCAAACCTAGAAAAAAGTTTTTCTGATATTTATAAATTTATTCATTTTAAGGATGAGGGACGACCGGATGAAATAGATAAGGAGGTACTCAAGCAAGAACAAGCTAATATAGAAACCACGATTGAGCGTATAAAAGATTTACTTTCTAAAAAAGATATTCAAAAAGATAAAGAAGCTTATGAGACTCTAGTAGAACTTCTAAATGATTTTAAATATCAACTAAACCAATTTCACCAAGCCTATTATAAAAAGGATAAGAAAGAATCACCTGGAGATAACAAGTATTTAAAAGACTTTTGGGGGCTTAAAATTTATAAACCCCGAAGTTTTTACGGTTACGCACAACGCGAAAAAATAGCTAAATTAGTGCATAACACTATCCCCACTATAAAAACAGGCATAAAACTTATAAATATTTTAGTTCCAAGACTTTCAAACACAGTAAATTCGCAAAAAGTTGAGCAAGAAAAGGAAAATAAAAATATAGTGCCAGATGCAGGTTTACGCAGACTATTACAACTTTTACTTGATAAATATAAAGATAATGCCATACATACAAGCAAGTTTAAAGAAACTTTTAAAAATATTATAGATTCGTATACAGAAAGTACGGTCATAATAGAAAAAAATGGTGAGTTAATTGAAGAATCGATTAACAAAGAAGACTTATTTACCAAGAACAAATATTTAATTTACCAAAGTCAATACTCAACTTCAACATTAGACAAAATTAAATTAAGTACTAATAATTTTGCAAAAGCAGCACAAAATATTATAGAAACGCTAATAACTCTACTAAACCGGTATGAGATCGATGAACTGTTGAACAATCCTAAACTTTTACTTGATTGGGTAGAAACTGCTCGTATAGTAGTTGCTAGACTACTGCGTTGGAATAGTAATCAAGAGTACAAAGCAACGGATTATAACTTAAACCTTGAAAATCTTAAATACTTTAGACGGGCCTATTTGTATTTAAAAAATCTAGACATAGAAGTAATGAATGCAGGAGAGTTTACAAGATTTGTAAATAGTTATATTATGTCAGAACTTAAAGGTGCTGCTACTGTTTTTTCTAAAAAATTTATTAAGGTTAAATACAATATCCAGGCTGTTGGTGCAGATAAAACATTTCCCTTGCTTCTTGAAAGGAAAGATGGTTCTTCAATAGAGGAAAAACAGGTCCGTGGGAATTCTAAAAATATTTTGCAAGAAATTAATTTTAAAGTTGGCATATTTAATAATAGTGCTGATAAGGGTGCAATACTTTGGTTTGATAAGAAAAAGGGCACTTGGACAACAAAAAATAATCAAAAACTTGATAAATTATACATAGTAACCTCTTACTATCAGTTACAATTTTTAGAACGATTAATTTACAAACCCAAAAACTGGGAAAAGTTTACAATTACCACAGGTGAACCTTCCTTACTTGTAGAACAGGACTATCAAGTAAAGTGGAATCTTGATCAAGGCCTACCAGAATTTAAACTGCGTGTTAGTAAAAAACCTGTACTGTACTACTCACTTCCATTTAATATTAAATACCCCAAAAATACAGCTGAGTTTAAGCAGCATCTTAAAAGCAAGCCAGATGAGTATCACTTCTTAGGTGCAGATATAGGAGAGTATGGAATTGCCTGGGTTATATTAAAAGTAAATGAGTCAGAAAAAACCATAGAGGTAAAAGATTATGGATTTAT
>JALVLD010000150.1 GCA_027033525.1 Candidatus Dojkabacteria bacterium | reverse complement strand
TACTTCCTATTGATATTATATTTTTTATGCTTTGCAAATAATCTAGGCAAAAAAGGAATAGCTAAAGCATTAATCGTGAAATCACGCCGTTTTAGATCTAAGTGTATATCTTTTACAAACTCAACCCTACTAGGATGTCTAGCATCTAAATATTTTTCTTCACGTCTTAAAGTCGTTATCTCTACTTCTTTAGGCCTATCTGAAGTAGACAATCGTACTGGAATCAAAATCGTACCAAAACTGACCCCAACCTTTTTGGCTTCTGGAAATATGTGCAACAAAACATCAGGGGTAGCGTCTGTTGTTAAATCATAATCCAAGGCTTGACGTTTCAAAAGCAAATCTCGAACAGAACCTCCAACTAAATAAATCTTATATCCTCTATCTACAACTTTACGCGCAATTTCTAATACATACCCGGGGATTTGCGCGGAAACAATATTCTCCATATGGCTAAAACCAAATTAATTATTAACACAGCAATTAAACCTAAAAATACATAGACCCCAGGGATAGTAAAAATCACCCTACCTATTGCACTAGCACCGACCTCTCTAATATAGTTATTAACTTTCCCCTTCTTTTTAACCTTAGCCTGAACATAAGCAGCTAGCCCCTCTGCTGGTATATACATACTCGAGTGTGCCGGAGCCGTGTTAGTTTCATGCACGGTGAGTTTATAGTTCCTACAAACTCCGCCTTTGGTCACAAAATCATATGTCTTACACAACATGGCACTAAAATCATTACTATTTGCAACCCTATAATGAAAAAAATGATCCAAATCTTGCCCAATGACTAAACTTCGCTCAGAACTCCAAGTGGGATCTACAGGCACCCAACCAATAACAGGACAATAAACTTCAACCCACTGGTGACCGTAAATACGCGACGCCTCATCAATTAAATAGCCAACAGCATTGCCCACAGCGGCTCTTGCTGGAATCCCTTGAGCACGTAATAGTGTTATTAGTAGATCCGAAAACTCCATGCATACTCCAGAACCAGACAATAACGCTGCAGAGGCTCCCTTACGCCCCACGTTCGAAAATCCGGCACCCCGTTGATATTTAAGACTGGATGACACGAATTTCATGTCATTTTTTAGGGTAGTATAGATATTATAGTTCTTAGCCATCAATTTTTTCGCATTTTTCAAAATCATTTCATTATGCGTATCCCAGAAAGGTGGAGATGACTCTATATATTTGACATACTCCTTATTTTCAATGGGAATTGCTTGTGTCGTCTTATCTCGACACAAATCTAAATTAATATGTTTCTGGGCTATTGTAGCTAACCCCTCTATTATTATCTTAGAATCTTTAGTTGCATCAAGCATAAATGAGGCCCACAAATTCCCTTCTGCATCTGTCCATACCTTTTCTGGTAGCGGAGATATATTTGTAAAAACTACAGACTGTCCATATATTGTATCTGTCTTAGGGAGAATCAAATCTACTTGATTTGCAACATACTTACTTAAAAATTCAGGTACATCTGCATTAGTCTTATTAACCACCGTCTCAATCTTAAATAACACATACCGCTTGCTCCCAACAGTAATCCTGATTGATTGGTCTATTAAATCTGTATACTTATACCGAAAGATATACTGCCCACTGTTTGTTGCATACTTAGCACTAGGAATAGCACTAGCGACGGGACCAAACCCCTTTGGGATATAAATCTCCAAGGTTGGAGTATAGTACCTTGTAATTGTTCCAACCTGTGTTTTAATTACACTTTTAAACTTTGTATTTTTATTAAAACCTGGATATAAAACTTCCAAAACACCACCTACTTTCTTAGAAAATATAGTGGTATGGAAAGATATTGTAATGTAAGCCTTTGCATATGCACCTAAACTTTCTAGGTATGGAACATGTACAAAATAACAATGGTCTTTATGTTCCAAATAAAAATTAGAAACATGTGCCCCATTCCACCGCACTGTCATAGCTTTTTTAGATAAATCTACCATACTCTTCTCCACCGGTGCACAAATCGAAAAAACTTCTTCATTACCATTAGCGGGCAGAACCAACCAGCTTGCTCCCCGCAATGACACAGTGCGCTCTATCTTGACTAAAGCTGAAGCATCGTTATTTATATGCAACTGTATTTTTTCATCTCTAGTTATTGTACTTGCTGCATAAACAGGAGTAATTAACTGAAAAAAAATAGTGGAAAAAATAAGGAATAAAGTTTTTATCCAACGCATACTTTATTCTACTCGCAAGTATTTAACAATACAATAGGGGAAAACAATTATCACATATAAACAAAAAAATTCGCTAGATGCTGTAGCACGCCAAGCAAAAAAGGAAAAATTTGATGGGTGAAATTTTGTGCGGCGGCGGCCGCAGGCCGCCGCCGCACGCCTACTCCTAACGCACCAGTTTCCCCTTGATGCGCAAAATATTCTGGGCAAACTCCTTATCTTCAGCTTGTAGATACTTCATTTTTTCAATAGCATGTAACACAGTTGTATGATCCTTACGTCCTAAAGCACGTGCAGTTTCTTCTAAAGAAAAATGCAATAACGTCCTAATTAAATACATACTTACCTGTCTAGGAAGCACTACCCGAGCACTTCGAGACTTAGATTTCAAATCCTTTTCTTGTACACCAAAAAATGAAGCCACGCTACTAATTATCTTCTGAGGCGTAAGCTTACGTTGCAGACTTGCTTGATCTATCCCCAACAATTTTTCAATTTCGTCTGGCGAAATTTCACTTTGAGTTAATTTCATATAACTATGTGCTTTATTGTATGCCCCTATTAATGTACGCACATTGTCAACGACTAAAACAGCAATGCGCTCTAGTACTGCATCGGGCAATTTTATATGCTTTGTTTCATTATACCTTTTTAGGATTGCTACCCTAGTTTCAAAATCTGGAGGCAAAATATCTACCACCATTCCACCTTCAAACCGAGATTTTAACCTATCGGCAAGACCATTAATCTCAGAAGGTGGCCTATCTGACGCAAAAATAATTTGTTTCCCAGCATTATATAAAGTATTGAATGTGTGAAATAATTCGTCCTGAGTAGATTGCCAATTACTAATAAATTGAATATCATCAATTAACAATAAATCTAATTGACGATACTGATTACGAAAGTCTAATGTTTTCCCCTTACGAATACTATCCACCATTTCGTTAAGGAATGTTTCACTAGAACAATAATATACCTTCCGCATAGGATCCTTTGAAATGACTTTGTGGGCCACAGCTTGCATTAGATGAGTTTTACCTACCCCCACAGACCCATAGATAAACAAAGGATTATATGTTTCACCAAGCGAATCAGCTACTGCCGCAGCAGCTGCATATGCCAACTGGCTATTTTTCCCAACAATAAAGTTTTCGAACGTATATTTAGGATGAATCTGAGCTTTTTCTAAGGCTTTCTTTACTTGCTCAGAATATTTAGCTTCAGGATCGAACAAAGAAACTGTATCGGAATTTTTATCACGTTTTTTATACTCTCTAAAAGCAGATGGAGTAATCTTAAACTCTACAATAACATCTGTGCCCAGCAGCTGAGACAAAATCCGGGCTATTTTAAACTTTGCATTATTACTTAACCATTTTAAAACCACACTATTAGGGACAGCTACTGCTACTTTATTCTCCTCAAATCGCAATAGTTTGGTTGATTTTTCAACCCACGCTTTATATTGCTTAGAAGATATTTCTCGCTGCAAGGAATTCTTAACTAAAGCCCACAATTTAGCCAACTCTTTTTCACCTGCAACCATACGCTATTATAGACAAGTGTGGATGACTTTTCCACATGTGTGGATAAAACATTTAAAGGAAGTCTTAAGCCTGTTCGCCAAATTACGGTTTTTCTCTATTTAACCACGACTTTCCCGTATTCTTTAAGTTGAGTAATTAACTCGAAAGCAGGATTTATCAAAAACTTATACTCTACTGTCTTGCCACTGTGAAACTTAAATATTAACTTAGCGTTCCCCCCATGATACCGCTCAATAAGCTTCTTGAGTTTAACCAAATCATCTCTAGTTAAATTAGGAGAAAGTTCAACTCCGATTGTACTTATTGCCACATTTTTGTATTTTTGCAGCAATTCTTCCTGCATTCTCTTGGCTTCTTCAAAGTCCACAATCATAAAGTCATTAACTATGAAACTAAATTTATCCATCTTTTTATCTACTGTGCCTTCTAGAATAAGCGGTGTATTGTCCAAATCAACATTAAGTAATACACGCTTGGCAAATTCTTCATATACTCTAGGGAACACAACCGCATCTAATGTGCCGGTGTAATCCTCTAAATCCAAGAACGCCATTAAGTCCCCATTCTTAGTCGTATATTTCTTGACCCGTTTCACTTGTACAGCAATTTTAACTGGTTCAGAAAGCTTATTTTTTGCATCTCGAATTGTTACAGTATTATGTGCACGCAAATATTCCTTTATTTGCATAAGCGGATGAGAAGTTAAATATATTCCAAATAACTCCCGCTCCCAATTTAGAATTTCAATTACAGATGCAGGCTCTACTTCGGGCAAAGATGTTTGGGAAACCTCAGCTTGTCCCCCCCCTGTCATTGCTCCTAACAAAGACATTTGACTTTCAGCAGCTTGCTTTTGAATTGTTTTGTACTTCTCATAAATATTTTCTATTAAAGTCATTATTGCCTTACGCTCTCCCCAATCGTCAAAAGCACCAGCCTTAGCCAATAACAACAGTGACTTCTTGTCTACCTTTTGCAAATCTACACGATTTAATAAATCATCTAAGTGTTTAAACTCACCACCTTTATGCCTAACTCTTATAATTTCTTCTACTGCCTTACTTGAAACCCCTTTTATACCCCCAAAGCCATAACGCACCATCCCCAAATAAGGTTTTGTGCTTGTGAGCAATTTACTTTCAAAATCTTTATCCAACCAATAAGGTTCTAATTCTTTGTTTACATCTTCAATGGTAAAGCGAATCTCGCTTTTATTAATATGAGGAGATAGTACTTTTATTTTCATTTTTAATGCTATCTCCAAATCCTTTTCTAACCTATCTGGCCGTTCTTGGTCAGTTTGCAATAAACCAACTACAAACTCAACTGGATAATAAGCCTTAAGATAAGCTGTTTGATAGGCAATTAAGGCATAGCTAGCAGAGTGAGATTTGTTAAAACCATACTCTGCAAAAGGTAACATGTATTCCCAAACCTTATTGGCGACCTCCTTAGAATATCCACGTTCTAACATACCCTTTATTAACCTATCTTTTTCTTTCAACATTGTCTCCTTTTCCTTTTTCCCTATTGCGCGCCGCAAAATATCTGCCTCGCCCACAGAATAACCTGCCATCTTCACTGCTATTCTTAATACTTGTTCTTGATACACAGCAATACCATATGTTTCCTTCAATATTGGTTCTAGATCTGGATGTAAATATTCTGTTTTCTCTTTACCATGCTTGCGACGAATATAGTCAGGGATATACTTCATAGGCCCGGGTCTATATGCAGCACACATAAAGTTAATGTCCTGTATGTTTGTAGGCTTAAGTTCCCTTAAATAATTCTTCATCCCCTGACTTTCAAATTGAAAGACTGCATCTGTCTGCCCTTGTTGGAACAACTTAAAAACATGCTCATCGTCTAGAGGGATTTCATCCAAGTTTATCTTCTTACCATGATGTTTTTCTATTGCTTGTAAGGTATTTTTTATAATTGTTAAAGTACGCAATCCCAAGAAGTCATACTTCATTAATCCTATTTTTTCTAACGGTTTACCTTCTATTTGAGTAATAATTAACTCAGAATCCTGAGGGGCTAAACGCAACGGCAAGTAGTCTGTTAACGGAGTCGGAGTAATCACATATCCGCATGCATGCACACTTACATGTCGCGCTAATTTCTTAATACGTGAAACAGCCTGTATCATTCTGTTTAACTCCGGATGTTTATTAACCAATTCCTTTAACTCTAAAACTGTCTCCAAGGCTTCTTGAATCGGCATGGGCTTTCCTCTCTTAACTGGGATTAGTTTGGCAACTTTATCAGCCAATTCGAGCGGAATACCCAAAGCACGTGAAACATCTCGAATCGCAGCCTTTGTATCCATACGCCCTATAGCACAGATTGCCGCAACATTTTCTTTGCCGTATCGCTCTTCTATATACCTAATAACTTCATCCCTCCTATCATCCTGAAAATCTACGTCAAAATCCGGAGGTGAAGGCCTATGTGGATTTAAGAAACGTTCAAACTCAAGCCCCCACCAAAAAGGATCTATATTTGTAATCTTTAAAGAATATGCCACTACACTTCCTGCACCAGAACCCCGTCCTGGCCCTACTAATATATCCTGCTTCTTCGCCCAATTAATATAATCCGCCACAATTAGAAAATAATCATCATAACCTTTTTGATGAATCACGCTAAGTTCGTAATCAATACGGTCCTTTATCTCTTTCGTTAATTTGCCATATCGCTCTTTAGCACCCTCATATGTTTTTTCACGAAGCACATCTTTAGCAGTTTTTCCATTAGGCACATCAGGATATC
This sequence comes from Candidatus Dojkabacteria bacterium, assembly GCA_027033525.1. Classification (GTDB taxonomy): domain Bacteria; phylum Patescibacteriota; class Dojkabacteria; genus JALVLD01. The sequence goes on along the minus strand of JALVLD010000150.1, from coordinate 1,491 downwards.
TCGGTTGGATCCTATCAAATAAGATCGAATACTCCTCTACCTTATCAACCACCTCCATTGTGTTATATACAGCTTCCTTAATATCCTTAAAAAGTTCCAGCATCTCTTCCGGCCTTTTCAAATACAATTGGTCGCTTTCACTTTTAAAAAGATCCGGATCATCGACCTTCTTACCAGTGTTTACTGCCCACAGGATCTCCTGCACTTTAGCATCCTCAGGATATACATAATGTACGTCATTTGTAGCAACCAACTTTGTTTTTGTTTTATTTGCAAGTTCAATAAGTAAAGGATCTAAAATCGCTTGGCTTTCCTTATCCGAAGTTCCACGTTGAATTTCTATATAAAAATCATCACCAAAAATCTGCTTATACCATGCTACCACTTGAGATGCCCTTTCTAAAGCTTCTTTTTTATTAGCATGATACCTATACAAAATATTGGGGATTTCTCCCCCATAACACCCGCTCAATATTATTAAGCCCTCTGAATATTTTTGCAATAATTTTTTATCAATACGCGGCTTATAATAAAATCCTTCTGTGTTGGCGATGCTTACAAGCTTAAGTAAGTTCCGATAACCTGCGAAATTTTTTGCAAGAATCGTTAAATGATAATACATCTTATCTGCAGCATCCTTCTTGCCTGAAAATTTTTGTTTCTTTTTATAATCTTCTGCTAAGTACGCCTCTACGCCTATTATTGGTTTAATCCCAGCAGCTTTTGCCTCTAAATAAAAATACACTACTCCATGCATAACACCATGGTCTGTTATTGCAACCGCATTCATCCCATATTCCTTTACTAAAGGTGCAAGCTCTTTAGGCTTAATAAGACCATCTAACATTGAATACTCCGTATGTAAGTGCAAATGAGCAAAATACGGAGTTTTTTTGGTTGCTTTCTTTTCCATAACCTTACAATTCTACAGCATCTGCAAATATATCTCCAAATTCTTCCTCAACAGGCTTAAAAGAATCAGCCTTAGTTTGCCCCTTAGTTTTGTTTATGACCTCAGCCTTAGCACTTACACCAACAGTTTTTTTCTTGGTAGACTTCTCCCTAATCTTAGATACATGACCTTTCTGGCTAGATGTTTTATGATTAACCACGTTACTACCATTTTCAACTTTTTTGCTGCTTATTGATTCGTTTATTAAATCACTATTCACGTTTGCAACAATTTTTATATTCGTCCCAAAAATCTTACTCCCTAATTCTCTAATTGCTTGTTGGCTAACAGCGAGTTCTATACGTTCTTTATGAAACTTATATTTAACATCTACCTGCAAAGTATACGCATTGAATTCTGAGTCAAACGTTAACTCTACGGGTTTAGCTCTTAACAAGAAGGCGTATAAATGTCCATTATACGGTTTTAATTGCTCTATGAATTCATGCCACTTTTCTTGCAGTCTTGCAAGTGTAAGATTATTATTGCTACTCTGGTTGCTAGCTGCCTTCTTTGCCTCAATTGCCTTATTTTTAGAC
>JALVLD010000149.1 GCA_027033525.1 Candidatus Dojkabacteria bacterium | reverse complement strand
ACAGATGAAACAGGAAATAAAAAAGAATCTAAAGCAAATTTAGAAATAACAGTTACAGAGAATAAACAACCAACGACAACAACACCTACACAGCCTACAGCTACAATAGAAATCACACCTACACCTACACACCCCCAAACTCCTGCAAAAAACAACTTAGCACTTTATGGAGGCATAGCTGCTATTTTAACTGGCCTAGCAGGTGCTACCTATACTGGCATAAAATTACTTAAACAAAAAGCAACTACTTCTGCTTCACAAACCTCAAGTACAAACACACCTGCGACAGCACCAGAAAAGCAAAAACAATAGGATTTTGTAGCAAAGTTTTATTGCATCCTTGCTTATGCTAAAATAGGTAAACCTTCTAACTTAATAGTAGGCAAATGGACGACATTATAAAAAACGACGATTTAAACAAAGCTAAAAAAGAACTTTTAAAGCGTGCAATGGGCGAAGAGGCAACAAACAGCACTAAAAACGCTCCCAAAACGGGAAACACGAAATCCACTAACTCTGAAGCGAACACCGAGCCTGAAATTACGGAAGAAGGCGGAGACAATAATGGTAACTCCGGTATTATAACAGGCTATGAATTTAAACCAGGTTCAATTGTCCCAGTAAATATCACTGAAGAAATGAAAAAGGATTACATTGATTATGCAATGAGTGTTATTGTTGCACGTGCACTCCCAGATGTACGCGATGGCTTGAAACCTTCTCAGCGCCGTATTTTGGTTGCAATGCGCGATTTACAATTATGGCCTACAGGCTCTTTTAGAAAAAGTGCAAAAATAGTTGGAGATACTACAGGTAATTACCATCCACATGGAGATCAAGCAGTTTACCAAACATTGGTTATTATGGCTCAAGACTTTAGTATGCGATATCCACTTGTGCACGGGCAAGGTAACTTCGGTTCAATAGATGGAGATAGTCCTGCTCAAATGCGTTATACAGAAGCTAAGCTTTCCAAAATAGCAGTTGAACTTTTAAAAGACATAGACAAAGGTACTGTACCATTTATCCCAAACTACGATGGAACCCGTAAGGAGCCTACTGTTTTACCGAGTGCTTTCCCAAATCTATTTGCTAATGGCGCTGATGGCATTGCTGTTGGAATGGCAACTAAAATACCTCCACACAATTTAGGAGAGCTTATAGATGCAATAGTATTTATGATAGAGCAAGGAAACACTTGGGATGGAAAAGCTATTTATAATGCGCTTCGCAAATGGAGAGAAGCAAATGAAAAAATCCCTATGGTGCTTGAAAAAGAGCCTGAAGATTTCTTAGAAAATTATTTGCATAAAGAAAATGAAAATTATAGCAACCAATTAAAAATATTACACACATTATTAGAGAATCCAAATACCAACCTAGAACAAATAGATTTTAGCGTTTTTGAAAATGCTGAAACTTTAAAACAAATTTTTGCAAATACAGATAACAAAGAAATAGCTTTATATCCCAAATTTATAAGCAACGTAACTGTTGATCAACTAATGGAATATGTTAAAGGTCCAGATTTCCCAACAGGTGGAGCTATTTATAATAAAAAACAAATTGCTCAAGTTTATGAAACTGGCCGTGGCAAAATAGTAATGCGCGGAATTGTAAAAGTTGAAGAAGATAAAAAGGGTAAACAACGCATAGTAATAACAGAAATCCCATACCAGGTAAATAAAGCTGTTTTAGTAGAACAAATTGCCAAATTAGTCCAACTTAAAAAAATTACTGGAATTCGCGACCTAAGAGATGAATCTAACAAAGAAGGTATTAGGATTGTACTTGAACTTAAATCTAGCGCTACGCCCAAAATTATTATTAACAAATTATTTAAATATACTCCTTTGCAACTAAATTACAATGCAAATATGATAGCTTTAGTATATGGCGAGCCTAAAACACTTACTTTAAAACGCTACCTTGAGCTATACATAGAACATCGCACCACAGTAATGATTCGCAAACTAGAATTTGAACTTGCTAGTGCAAAATATAGAGATCATATTTTGCAAGGATTATTAAAGGCTTTAGATTTTATTGATGAAGTTATTAAAACAATTAGAGCTAGTAAAACTCAAGAAGAAGCCAAACAAAATTTAATAAAACGTTTTGATTTAACCGAAGTACAAGCACAAGCAATACTAGATATGCAACTTAGACGCTTAGCTGCACTAGAACGCCAAAAAATAGAAGCCGAACACAAAGACTTACTTTCTACAATAAAACATCATGAACAGTATTTAGCAGATCCAACTAGTATTTTAGAATTAGTTAAACAAGATTTATTGCAAATAAAAGAAAAATATGCAGATAAACGAAAAACAAGAGTATATAAAGGAAGCATAGAAGAACCAGAAGAAGAGGATTTAATTGCAGATACACTAACCTTTATAACTATAAGTGATGCAGGATATATAAAACGTTTAAGTTTAGAAAACTATCGCACACAAAAACGTGGTGGTAGAGGCACAACAGGAGCAAGCTTAAAAGAAAATGATTATATTAAACATGCACTTGTTGCAAGCACACACGACACCTTACTTATATTTACTGAAGATGGCAAAGTGTATGCTATTAAAGTTTATGAAATCCCAGAATACCATAAAAATGCCAAAGGTTTACCTATTGTAAACCTGCTTCCAATAAACAAAGATACAAAAATTAGTGCTGTATTACCTTTAGATAAAGAAACCTTAAAACACGCTAAGTATTTAACAATGGCAACAGCTAAAGGTATGATAAAACGCACAGAACTTAAAGAATATTTAAATATTCGCAAAAATGGTTTAAATGCAATAGCACTAAAAGAAAACGACAGCTTAATTGCAGTTTTGCCAACTCCAGGTGATGCACAAATTATGCTTATAACAGCAAACGGCAAAGCAATTAGATTCCCAGAAGAACAAATCCGTATAACAGGCAGAAATACCGCAGGTGTACGTGGCATTAAGCTAAAAGGTGATGATAAAGTAATTAGCATGGCAATAGTAGAAAATAATAGACAGTACTTACTAACAGTTTCAACAAAAGGTTATGCAAAAATGACAAAACTTTCAAAATTCAAGGTACAACAACGTGGAGGTACAGGTATTTTTGCATTTAAAGTATCTGAGAAAAAAGGTAAATTAGTTTCTGCCCAAGTAATAGGACCAGAAAAATTAAAACCAAAAGAACAAAAAGATAATAACGAAAAAGCAACAGATGAAGAAATAAAAGCACAAGCTCAAGCCAAAGCTCAAGCACTTGCCCCAGGAGAAATTATGCTTATTTCTAAAAATGCAGTTGTTATAAGAACTACACTTAAAAATATTCCAATTCTTAACCGACAAACCAGCGGTGTTATCGTAATGAAACTAAAAGGAGATGATAGAGTAGTGAGTGTTGTAGTATGAGAAGGGAAGATAGGCAGGGCCAAGGCTTAGCAGCACAAGTAGAGGGTAGTAACAAAGTCCGACCTAGCGAAGGTTCACCAAACTCTGAAGGACTCCTCCATACAGCTACACACAACGCTAACCAAGCTGCCTATACTCTTACCGAAGCTACTTCTATAAAAAAGTTACATACAGCTCCTATAAAAGGCATAAAAATGGATACACAATTAGACTATCCTGCTGTTTTTGATATAACTGACAGGCATATTCATATAAATCCTACCCGTATTCAAACCAATCTCCTAAATGGGGGGGAAACTAATGCACTAGCCCCTATAATAGGGCATGAAATTGTCCATGCTATTGTTTATGCAGACAGAAGGCTTGATGATATTTTCCAATCTTTACGAGCTCAAGACATTATAGGCTTTAAACTACCTCCATATAGGGTACAAGACCGGCTTATTACACTAGAACTCCCTAATATATGCGAGGTCGATCCAGTATTAATAGGTGCACTCTTATACCAACGGTTAAACCCAACAAGTAGAGTACCTAATATTTATACACCCGCATTAGTACGCACAACTTTAGCCATACTCCGGAACGAATTAAGAATGGATTATAGAGTAGAAGATGTTTTTCCATTTTATGCTGCTTTTTTATATAACCGAGACCAACTACTGGAAAGAATTGATGCAAGCTTGCCTAATATAATACAAGCCACAGAAAGTATTATAAAAGTTGCAGAAAATTTTTTATAATTCCGACATAACCCACGACTGTAACCCAACAAGCAGAGAAATACACTCAAAAAAGCCACGATGGGCGAAATGATATAATAAAGCATGTTAAAAAACCTTGCTGACTTACGAGAGCGATTTACGGGCGATAAACCTCCTTTCGGTGGTAGCTTAAGCTGGGAACAAGACAACACTCCCAATAATCCTGTTACACGACTTAACAAAGCTACGAGAGAATTTGCTCAGAAATTAGGAGTGCCCCCTGCAGGATTTGCTAGAATACGCTTAACTGCACGAAGTGCTCCACTCTACGAGTTGTTTGGCTCAAACCAGGAAGGTACCGAACTAGATCTGGCTGCATGCAGTGCAGTTCCGATTCAAAAATGTGAAGGTCCGTGCCCAGAAGCCACTGACCCTCTTGTATTTTATTTACTATCCACCATTTATGATGAACTCACAACTCGTCCCCATACTACCCTCCTGAATCAGACGCGAGAGTATGCCATTGTTACCAACTCCCCACAAGAACTAACTGGAATACAAATCGCTAATGCTCCAATACGATACGATCCTCCGTTAACCGAACAAGAATTAAAAAGCTTGCCTTTCACAGGAGTACGCTATCCTCCATACCCCGCAAGTTTGATCTTACGTCTTATTAAAAATGCGGAAAACACTCTCCTACATCACTTAATGTTAGCCCCCCGTTCCATTTCCCTTAATCAAGACTTTGTAACCCTTCCCAAAGGACTTGCACATTATATTACTTTGCTTTATACCCTAGAAAAAATCCTACGCCAAGATTTGCCTGCTGATACCGTACAACAACTAATGCCCCTATGGTATCTTTTCAAACGCTCCCCCAAAGACGCCTTAGACAGCGTGCAAGCACTCAGCGAAAAACTAACACCAATAGCTCATCAGATAATATCAACACACCAAGCTATACATCTTATCCCTTATGCTACACTCGCTCCGGAAAAACCTACGACCAAACCGGAAATGAGCTTACACAAAGCTTTACAAATAATAAACCGCAGAATTATGCCTACACTTTATAAAGTTTTTAGGTTACCACCACGAGCAGTAGATTTTATCTCCTTATTTCCTGAGTCCAAATCTAACGACGCGCCGGCCGAAGCAATAGTATTCTTACCACCGACCAGCCATGAGACTGTCCCTTTAACAGGAGCCCACTTCCTAGCCAATATTGCCAAGCGAATACCAGACTGTCGTGGATTTTGTTTGCAAATATACCTTATGCAGGTAATAAGACATGAACTCGGGCACGTTTTGGCAGACGATCTACGCCATAGGCACAATATATCGCCTATTCGCCTTACCACTAAGGAAATGCTAACACTTCCCCCAAATTTAACCGACCCCGATGTAGATATTCCTGCTATCCCAGCTACGGGAGATGATGCGGGGAGACTCACGGATATGCAATTACCAACCACGGAAGCAGCTCCTATGCTTACATGGGAAGTAGATGCAATTCTCTTAGATACACTAACCCTGCTTATTATGTATCAAGAAAAGATTATAGACTTGCCTCCTGAAACCGTAAATTCCCTTAAAGATACCATTCGCAGTTTTGGAACCTTAGCCAGAATTAGACGAGCACAATACGCTTATTGGTTCCCCAAAAGCGACTTCCATATGATTTTCCCTATCTATCACGCTTATCAACAAAATAGGCCTGCTTTAACACAAGCTATACGCAATATCGTCCCGGACTTATATAAAGTTGCCAAACACATCCTAAAAGCGATGGAATCCAGCAACTGGCTCACCTCATAAACTAATAATATGCCACGCAAAAAACGAACTACAAGACGATATAACACGCCACATCCACGTTCTAGAGTAACCCAACGTGAAAGCTGGCTAAAAAAGGGAGAGTTAGCTTGCCACTACCAAGAATGGCCTCAGTTTATAACAAGCATAACTAAACAAGTGGCTGCCACAGAACGCCCACACAAGATCCCCTGGTTACTATATGCCCAACATTTTCTAGAACAAGGAGCAACCATACTTGATATTCCTTCGGGAAAGCCACGAGATCCTGATAAATCAAAAGAAAGGTTAATAAAAGATGTGGTTCTCTCTGATAAAAAACCTAGATTCATCCCCAATGCATTTTTCTCTCTTTCCTGGGACCCCAAATATCACGCGATCTCAGTACGTACTACTCCTATATGGAATGCATGCCAAGAAGCTCATGCTACACTAATGGCACCAGAATGCACTACGGTCTTAAGCACATTATTAGCACACGAAATTATACACGCCATCATCGGCAACAGCCCATACAACGAACCTATAAAGGCATTTACCAAAGAATTAAGGAGACAACCACGCGTAATGCAAGATTATGTTCACCCTAAAGATAAAATTATAGAATACCCCTTAAATTCTAAGACTCCAGCCCATAGACTCGTACAATTAAAAGGGGAAACCTACCCATTTAAACTCGAAGAAATAGATCCACGTATAGTTCAAAATACGTTTGCACATCTTTTGCATCCATATTTTCAAAATGGTCCTATATGGCAGAGATACTGGAACATTGTACAAACAGATAATTCCCGACTTAAACCACTTGCTCGAATAAAACTACAACAAACTAGAGTTTTATTAGGAAGACCAAATTTAAGTTTTACAGATATAATGCCCTATTATGATATGTTCCTACATAACCCAGAAGAATTAAAAAATCGTATAAAAAAGGCAGCCCCTTACTTTTTTACTGCAGCTGCCCACGTTTTACAAGCACTACGCTTACGTATGTAACTTATGACGAGTCTTGCAACTTTAATAGCATCATGGACACCGATCTAAATAGAATATGCCTAATCAATGAATCTCTTTTCTTTGCTCCTCTAAAAATTTTGTGCTAACATTAAGGCAATGGGGTATTATCTTGGATTTTTCATGGCTGCTGCTGTTATTTGCTATTTTATTACGCCTGTTATTATGCGCCTTGCATGGGCAGCAAAACTTGTAAAACATCCGGCAGAAATTGAAAAACTAAAAAAGCCCCCCAAGAGCCTTCACCAAATTATAGAGTATTCAACCAAATACTTTCCCAAACGCCCAGTTGCACTTGCAGCCGGTGGAGCTTATGCTTTAACATTCTTATTTTTAGGTGCAATTGGAATGTATATTTCAAAATATATTAATCTTAATCCAGAATATTTAGGTGCTTATGGTTTATGGTTTGCAGGTGTACTAGTACTTTTAATACTTGGACTTATTGACGATATGTTTGATTTGCCAGGAGCTTATCAATTTATAGCTCATTTTTCTGCTATGATACTTTTTGTGTTATCTGCATTTGATGTTAAACTTTTGCACTTACCTATTGTTGGGATATGGAATTTAGATTGGTGGCATTTTGAATATAACCACATTATTAGCATTGTTTTTCCTGGAGATATCTTTGCCGCAGGCTTAATTTTTATAATGCTTTATTCTTTAAAATTTCAAGCAGGAGTAGAAGGTGTCATGGAAGGAAGCACTGCGATAGCTTTAATATTTTTATTTATAAATGCCCTTAGTATGGGCTACAAATTTGGCGCCTTTTTGTACATAGTGCTTGCTGGTTCGTTGGTAGGTTTTATTCCACATGCATTGTATCCTGCAAAAGTGCTTTCTGGGTCTGTTGGCAAAAGTGTAATTGGATATATGGTAGCAACACTTACTGTAATTGGAGGTGCTAGTTTTTCTGTACTTCTAGGCGTTTTTGCTTTACCTATTGTAGATATGCTATATGTTTTAACAAAAAGGTTTTTAAGATACAAAAGCATAAAGAAAATATTTGTTATTAGTGACCAAACTCATTTTCATTACAGGCTTATGCATGCAGGATTTAATGAAAAACAAGTAGATTTTTTTGAATTTGCATACACAGGGCTTATAGGGATAGCAATGGCTCTAACAAAACGTTATTTTAAACCTTGGACAATGCTTGCAGCTTGGATTTTATCCTTTATTCTTATTTTGTATGTTAATTCTAAATCTCCACCACCTAAGTTGCCAAAAGTAGAGTAGAGTAGACTGAAATAAGGTAATTACAA
>JALVLD010000148.1 GCA_027033525.1 Candidatus Dojkabacteria bacterium | reverse complement strand
CACACACACACACACACACACACACACACACACACACAGAATCCGGATTTCAGAACTTTGAAACGGTTTGTTGTATTCTAAAAGGATATAATGTACAAGATATTTATAAAAATAAAAGGAGCTTTCCAAAAGATATTGAAAGTAATAAGTCCCCCACGAAAAGGACAAATCTTTCTTTACCGTTTTGGTAGCTCCCTTAGGGAGCAAAGGTATAAAATTTTTAGCGAAACTGTGTATTTCAGCGTTTTTCAAACGATAAAGAAGTACTTGCCGAAGTGCAAAAAATGATTGATATGAAAATGTATCGCGATGATTACATTAAATTTAAAGATTTGTTTCAACCGGAAAACAACAGTCAATTAAAATCATTTGGAACTACAAAATTTGCCAAACGTTTTCGTGAAACTGTTTCACAAGGATTAAAAAGTTCGGATAGTTTTGATTTGGAACAGTTTTTAATAGATAACGATTTAATGTTGTATGTTCCTTATCCTGTTGAAGATTATCCTACGGATAAACAAGTTCCAACTATAACTTATCACCCTCTGGATAATGATTCGGTAAATATCGGTTATCGTTTATCAATGGAAAAAAGTACCAATCAAATAGAAACAGTACCCAGAGTTAATGAAGATTATTCAAAAGACTACCCGGTATATATAATTGCACCTGACCCTGGTGATGGTGGTGGTACCGGCGGTGGAACGAATACCGGAGGCGGAAATACAGGTAGTGGAACAGGTACATCAGATAATGATCCGTTTTCAGTAAAATTGGCGCACATGAGAGTAACCAAGCAATATGATCCTCTTTTTCGTGGAGGTTCAGAGTTTCTTGTAACTTTGTATTATGCTGACCGTAGTGGAAACAGTGCTTACATTGATTCAACCTATTCTGGTATTCTAAATTTTAAACGTAGTGAAATTCGAAAAATGAGAAAAGGTAAAATGGATTACAAGTATATTGGAATTACCCTGCATCCGTCATGGAAAGTTGAACAAATTGAGAATTACTTGACTGTAATCGAAGATGATACACATGAAAATGGAAGTGAAGGTACTATTAATGTTAAAGTCAAGATAAAAATTGGGCCAGTTGAACTTACTCCCGGATTGACATCAAAATATATAAGTAAAGACTATCCGATAGTAAAAATGAAATTAGATAGGACAGCTTTTTTGAAAGATGAAAGAGATCACAGTCGGCAGAATGGCTCTTATGCAGGTAATGTTGTAAGGAACCTTAATACTGATGTTTCTATTACAACACATGTATATTTCTAAATATTTAATCAGGCAGCAGCATAAATGCTGTTGCCTTTAAGTAATATTTTTTTATGAAAAAAAGAACAATTATCATACTCCTGCTAGTATTGTTGCAAAATTCTATCTGCTTATTTGCTCAGAAAGATACATCAGAGCGAAAAAACACTTTCGTATTTGGTCTTAATTACGCCTCTAACGGTAAAAATAAACAAGATGCTTTACTTTATAGTACAGAATATATAAGAGACTTAAATAAGACTTTTAGTCTTGGTTTTGGATTTGGATTTTACAATTTTACGGATTCTTTAATTAGCTCGGGGAATAATTACTTTTCAAAAACGATTATTTCTTTTGATTTAATACCTTATGTAAATATTATAAACGGGAAAAAGCATTTGATACGCTTTGGTGTGGGGTACTCATTACAAAAATATAAGTTTCTGGAATGGTATGAAACTATTGGATATACACTTGAAGATGGAACACGCATACATGTAGCACATTATAGATTAACGAATACTTTTATTAATACTTACTTTGTTCATTTGGAATATGGATTCCGAATAACCGAAAACTGGACTATTTCAGCTTTAGGAAGATTGTACAGCGAACAATTATATCATAATCTTACATATTGGGGCGTAAATATTTCGTACTCATTTTAGACAATATTTTTGAAGAACAATTTTATAGTAACAAACTAGTATTAAGCATAAATAGACAATTGCTCAATTTAGAATGATATCAATTACTACTAATATCACAGATATGAAATACATTAAATTTATTTTACTAGCAATCACAATTATTTTTTGTAATAATTTAAAAGCACAAGAAAAAAAAGAAGCACGCGGCTACCTCAAATTAGGAACAGGTTATTATTTGGATTTAAGTTCTGTCTTTGATGAATTAAGTCCTGATGAATTAACCGGAATATATCCTGAAAAAGTTGTAGGTGGATCATCCATCTGGATTGAAGGGGGATATAAACTCCCGAATAATCTAATTATAAGTGGCAATATTTTGTATGCCTTATTCAAATATAAATATAGAGACATTGTATTTCAAGGGCACGATTTTTTATTACAAACTCAAAATTATGCAATTAACCTAAGTTATGAGCTAAATAAAACGGGGAGACATAAGTTTACTCCGGGAATAGGTCTTTTGCTGAATGTTCTTTCGCTATCCAGAGTAAGTTATAATTATGCTATTACGCCGGATAATGAAATAGTTATGCTAAATCCTACGATTATTGATGATGCAATGTATGAATTAGGCTTTAATCTAAATTTAGATTATCATTATCAGTTTAAAAATAATTTCTTTATAGGAGCTAGGATAAATACAGTGGTGTTAATTAGCATAGGTCTGGAAAGTATGGTATTTAGTCCTGTTTTTGGCGTAAAGTTTTAACATTAAATTGTATTGTAATGTTTTTTAGTTTACGATGAAAATTGTGAATTTAGATTATAACTCAACAAAATGTCGTATGTATTTTTTTAACCTGGGGACATCGCACCGTTCCCTTTGTATATCTACTTCCAGCCTTTTTGATAATTTTTAGAAGACCCCAAATAAA
>JALVLD010000147.1 GCA_027033525.1 Candidatus Dojkabacteria bacterium | reverse complement strand
CGACTCCGTAAATAATGCTTAAAATATGCTTGTTGGGATGCGAAAATTACAAAGGTACAAATTCTGGTTGTGTTTAGATAATGTACGTTCAGCTTATAATGTAGGCGCTATGTTTAGGACAGCCGATGCTACAGGGGTATGGGGAATAATTACATGCGGTATTACTCCAGGCCCTTTGCATGTTAAGGTGGCCAAAACAGCTCTAGGAGCCCAGAAAAGTGTTGATTTTATTCACTTTAGTAATGTTTACGTATTCCTAGAGTTTTTAAAACAGAATAAATTATTATCCCAACTGTGGAGTTTAGAGCTAACGGATAAGGCAGAAGATCTATTCTCTTTAAGATTAGATAAGGCGCAGTTAAATTGGCCGATATTTTTAACGGTCGGTAATGAAGTGGATGGAGTTTCGGCTACAATATTAGTTAATAGCGCTAGGCATGTGTTTATTCCTATGAATGGTATAAAAAATTCTCTAAATGTGGCAGAGGCGGCGAGTATAGCAATGTTCGAATTCTATAGAAAGATCGTATACCCATAGGTATTTCAAATGTTGTATTAGATATTTCCATATATAACAGTTAGGTGTGTGGCTTATTTTTTGGGCTTAGTTTGTAATTTTGGGGGTTTAAGGGGTCTAAAATAAAAAATTGGCTGTATGCAGTTTGCCAATCTAGGAATATTTTAGCCGTATCTTTCGTATACTTTACTTATGGTAGTCTATGGAGTATAATGGTTTAGTATGGCACAAGGTGGTACAAAGGTTAGCACATTGAAAACAGACTTTTATTCAGGAGTCTATAAGCTTCGTATGCTAGATGGGTACCGTATTGTTATGCCTAGTCAAATAAGAAATATATTAGGTAAAGAAGCTATTATAACAAAAGGGTTTGAGGCTAATTTAATAATAGTAGATATACAAAGATGGGAGCATTTAATTGGTCCGTTAAAGAATGTGTCTTTTTTGAACACAGAAGGGCGCGATACCCTAAGATTCCTAGTTGGTTCCGCTTACCATGTGAGTTTAGATAGGCAAGGGAGATTGGTTATACCTAAGCCATTGCGCAAAAGCATAAAGCTTAAAACTCAGGAGCTTTATTGTGTAGGTGTATACAATTGGATTGAATTATGGGATCCAGCAGCGTGGCACAAAAAGGAAAGGTTTTTAGAGAAAAATGTTGGCGATATTGCACAACAGTTTGTACAAGCAAGTTAAAGAGGAGGTATGACTTCTTCTTTAGCTTACTTAACTGCCCCAAAAAATAAAATGAGAGTAAAACATAAACCAGTATTATTAAACCAAGTAATCAATATTGTTGCAAAAAAATTTAAAAATAAAACAAGTAACCTAAGACTTGTTGACTGTACTTTAGGTGATGGTGGACATAGTGTCGCTATGTACACACAGTTGCACCCTAAGTTGCTAGTGTCTTTGGATTGGGATCTAACGAGTATTAGATTCGTAAAAAGGTACTACAACAAATTAATAAGTGGAGTATTAGAATTCGATAATGTTGCAAAAACGTTTATGCAGCTTAAGGATAAAAAAGCAGAAGTTCTTGACGGCAAGGTTAGGCAAGGTTGGTATGTTGTGCATGCCAATTTTGCAAATATTAAAAATATATTAAGATCGCTTGAGATTGATTCTATTGACGTTGTTTTGTGGGATCTAGGATTATCCTCTAGGCAATTAGAATCTAAAGGGCGTGGCTTTAGTTTTAATGATAAATCTGTTTTAGATTTGCGTATATCACCTGCCACTAATGACGTGCCAGCTTATAAATTACTAAATATTTTAAGCCAAAAAGAGCTTGTACGTTTATTTACAGAAAATGTAGGTATGCCAGTTAATTTAGCCGTTCGTTTATCTAAAGAATTAGTAATTGAAAGGCAGGCAAAACCTTTTGGGAATAAGGATGATATGGCTAGGATAAAGCATATTGCGTATAAAGTAAAACCATTACGCAGAAGTAGTATCGGACACTTGCATCCTGCGACATTAGTTTTGCTTGCTTTGCGGATGGCTGTTAATTTTGAACTCTCCAATTTAATTGATTCCTTAGAAGGAGGCTTAGAATTTTTAACTGAGCAAGGGATTTTGTTGGTTATAACTTTTCACAGTGCCGAAGAGTCTGTTGTTAATGACTGGATTACAAAGAATAGTTTAGTCGTTGAAGTCATTACGCCTTCAAAACTTGAGCTTGCGGTAAATCCAAGGGCGAGGAGTGCTAAGTTATTTGTTGTACAAAAAAAATGAGGTGGCTAAATAAAATATTAATGGTTAATGTCGTTGTTGGCGTATTAATCAATCTATTAAGTTTGGCGATATCTACATATGTTAATAAATATGCACAGCAGCTGACAATGATTGATGATTCTATGAGAGAATTAGCTGTTAGCAGGCTTGAGATTGATTCGCAAATAGCAGGGTTTAGATCTAGTATTTTTTTAACTAAGGACATAACGCAAAAATATGTTAGCAGACCAGATAAGGTGATTTATATCGCACCGTATGATGTTAAGTCAGAAGCCTATTCATACAAACCTTAGATACTTTGTGGTATTTTTGTACCTCGGAGTAGCGTTAGTTTTTGTGCTATTGATTTTTGCACTGTATAGATGGCAAATTGTTTATCATGATAAATTTAGTGCTTTGGCAAAAGCACAGATTTATCAGCAAAATGCTACCATATCAAAGCGGGGAACAGTTTATTCCGCCGATGGATTAGTTCTAGCAGCTGATCATCCTTCATGGGATTTAATTATTTCTATAACGAATAAGCAAGATTATCAAAAATTTTTTGATAACAAGCATTTTGATCGTTTTAAGAAAACAATAAAAGAAGTAATAGATAAAGAT
>JALVLD010000146.1 GCA_027033525.1 Candidatus Dojkabacteria bacterium | reverse complement strand
AGGTAGGGCGGACCATTCATTTGATCTGGATGATTTTACTAAGATTGAAATATCTGACTTCATTCCGCCGATTATTATTAAATTATGGCGCTTATTGACGTCTGTCTTTTCCAAAAGGGGGATTCGCGAAGTAACACATATTACATATATAAAATTAGGTGTTGTTGCCGTGGTTTTGGGCACTTTTATGGCAGTTTATATGGTAGTATTTAATATACCTGCAACTTTTGCCAGTTTAGCTTATGCAACTCAATTATATATAGACGGGGCTAGTCGTATCTCGCATGTATCTAGTTCTGCTTTAACTAAAGCTAATCAAGCTAAAGCATTTCTAAAAGAGTATAATAACGGTGTAGTTCTAGGGATATCTGGGACTTTATCAGAGGATGAGCTCTCTATATATAATGAAGACTTCAGTGATTCAGAACAAGCATTAGATAGTAATTTGGGGCATAGCTTGGGCCGGGTGCAGGAATTTGTAGTAAAAGGCCTGGAAATGGATACGAAATCTACTACAAGTATTAAACACTTTCCTAGGGTTGGTACGCAAATGCCTACAACGGTTTATATTAAAAATAAAGAGAAATAGGGTTATAGTTCTTTGTAAAATCTGTAAAATTTTGTAGCCACTTGACAAGGGTAATTACGTAATTAACAGTCCAATTTGATTATTGTATAGAGTTATAGTGTTTGAGATAAAACGTATTCTGCTAATATCCTAGCCACATTTATTCCCGTTGCTTCTTCTAAACCTTTAAATCCAGGTGTTCTGTTAACTTCAAAAATATATTCCTTGCCATCATGAGTAATAGCATAGTCTACTCCTGCAATAATGGCTTGTGTTGCTTTAGCTGCTTTTAGGCTTAAAGATTCCATTGCCTTTGTAACTTTAGCTGGCCTTACAGTACCACCCTGAGAATAGTTGGCTCTAAAATCTCCTTGTTTAGGTATTCTTTGCATTGCAGCAATTACCTTGTTGTTTACTACAAATACCCTATATTCCTCTTTAACCCGTATAAATTTTTGGAATAAGAATAGCTTTACTACTTCCCTCCCAAATCTATGCGTTGCAATAGTGTTTTCAATAAGATCAATTAATTCTTGCCTAGATTTTAGCATCCATATTCCCATGCCTTTCCCTGAACCTCTTTTTTTAGCTATAATTGGATAACCGCCTAAACTCGTTTCTAAGTAATCTAAATTTTTAAATAAAACCTCTTTGTCTGCAAAATTTAGGGTAGGAATAAAAGGGACCTGAGCACTGGTTAGCTCAAAACCTTCTTGAATTTTATTGTTTAAATAATTAACTTTTGTCAAATTGTTGTCAATTACAGTTGCGTCTTTTTGCTTTAACCATGTTGCTATATTTATTGCATTTTTCATTTGAGAAAAAACCTCTCTAAAAAAATAGGCATCAAATTGTAATAGATCCTGCAACGTTTTGGATGATGCATCATAATAATAAATCTGGGCTTTAGTCGTATTAAATTGAATAACAATATCTTCCATTGAAATATGTACTGGTAGTGTTCCAAGGTCCTTAAATTCTTCCAATAATCTTTTAACTTGGTAACTTTCCTTAAAAGCTTTTTGTGTTATGATAGCAATACTTATCATAATGAATTATAATATAAAAGTTATAATGAGATGAGTAAAGATACTATGCCAAAAAAAAGCAATAATAAAAAAATAGATAAAAAGAATGCTAAAACAATAATTAATTTATATGTAAAAAGTCCTAATACAAGTATAAAAGATAATCCTTTAAAAATAGTTTATATATTTAGTATTGTTACTGCGATAGTTTTGATTGGATATCTAATTTTCGTTACTTTATTTCCACTCTCTAATCAAATTACGCTTGCAAAGGTTATAAGTGGCCTTAAACAAGGGGCCTATAAAGAAGTAATTCTGCAGGGTAATAAAGTAGCAGTTGTAGATAAGAGTAATAAAATATATAAAGTTTCTATTGAAAAGGGAACATCCTTTATAGAAATTTTACAAAGAGATGGAATTAAATTAGAAGATTTGAAAAATGTTAAGTTTAAAGTTCAGTCGCCGTCAGCTACTGTTTTAGATATAATTAGTATTGGTATAAATTTAATGTTTCTGATTGTTGTTGCTTGGTTTGCCAATAGATTTGTGGGTGTTTTCGGTGGTAGGGGAGGATTAGGAGGAGATCCATTAAAAGGGTTTGGTGCGAGTAAAGCCCAACTTATTACTCCAGACAAAGTAAAGGTTAGGTTTAAAGATGTAGCAGGCCTTGTGGAAGTTAAGGAAGAGGTTGTAGAGTTGGTAGAATTTTTAAAAAGGCCTAAAGCCTTCTGGGAAATGGGAGCAAGAATACCTAAAGGCGTTTTATTAGAAGGTCCTCCAGGAACAGGTAAAACTCTGGTAGCTAAAGCAATTGCAGGTGAAGCAAAAGTTCCGTTTTTATATACTTCTGGTTCTTCTTTTGAAGAAATGCTCGTTGGTACAGGCGCTTCTCGTGTTAGAGACTTGTTCGCAAAGGCTAGGGCCTTAGCTCCATGTATTATTTTTATTGATGAAATAGATGCAGTTGCAAAGCGTCGCGGGGTAGATTTTAGGGCTTCTTATTCTGATCAAACTTTAAATCAACTTTTAGTAGAAATGGACGGTATGGAAGAAAATAGTGCAGTTATTGTTATGGCTGCAACAAATAGAGCAGATTTATTAGATCCTGCCTTATTGCGCCCAGGAAGATTTGATAGAAAAATAACATTTCATTTGCCCCATTTACACGAGCGTGAAGCAATACTTAAGGTACATGCAAAAAATAAAAAATTGGCTAGTGATGTAGATTTACATGAATTTGCTGTGGCAACCATTGGCCTTAGTG
>JALVLD010000145.1 GCA_027033525.1 Candidatus Dojkabacteria bacterium | reverse complement strand
CTATAAAATTAACAAGTTCGCAAATTTGGATTCAGCCATTTTTAAGTATAAAAAAGTCACAAATTGCAAGTGCAAAACGTATAGGAATAGATTATGCAGAAGAATACGCACACAAACCATGGAGATTTTATATAAAACAGCCTCCATTTGTGTGGTGGGTAAGTAAGGTATAATATTACTATCTATGAAAAAGCCTGATACATTAGTGATTTTAGGCGGTTTTGATGTTCTGCATAGCGCACACAGACTGTTTATAAAAAGAGGAGTAGAACAATTTAAACAAACATATGGTAGATATCCAACAAGAATTATAGTCCGTTTAAACACAGATGAATATTTAAACAAAGTAAAAGGCAAATATAGGCCGTTTTTCTCATATGAGTGGCGTAAAGAAGAAATGTTAAATTTTTTAGAAAATAAGTTCGGTGGAATAATTGCTAGTTTTGTTTTGCCATACCTGGTTCGTCCCGAAGTCCATATTTTAGAGCAAGAAGATTGGGAAGTAGCATTTCAAGAGCATATAATAGCTTTAGAAATAGACGATAAAACCAGGTATGTTATTCAGAGTCCTATGCGTCTGAAAAAATGGGCTATTCGTTTGCAAGCTGAAGGATATTTAGTTCAGTCTATTCCTGAATCTAGAGATTTGCATTCTAGTAATATATTAGAAAGACTTTTGGAAGCGCGAGATAGTTCAAAATGCAAGCTAAGACGTGTAGGTGCGGTCTTAGTAAGACAGGGTGAGATTGTAGCTAGTGCTTATAATGGTCCTTATGGGAAGGATTCATATTTAAGTTGTCCTAAATATTGGGCATATAAAATTGGTAGATATCATATTTCTAAGTATGTTCCGTGCAAATATTCACATGCCGAAGAAAGAGTATTACAAAAAGCAAAGCCAGGTGATTATTTATTTGTGACTACGTCTCCGTGTATTAAGTGTGCAAAATTATCAATAGAAAAAGGCATTACAAGATTAGTGTATTTTAATGAGTACCCTGATCCCGCCCCTTTATATTTATTAGGCAAAGCAGGTATAAAATACAGAAAAGCTGGGGTATAGAATGGTATAATAGGGCAATGGACAGTATTAGACAAAATGGTTTTCCCGAGCAGATAGGTGCACCGGTTGGTTTTGCAGAAGAACCACCTTCTAAGTCACATATAGCTGCTACGTTAACAGGGTTTGAAGAACTAGAAGCTTTAAGAGCAGAAGGACGTTTAAAATATGTAAAGGCATTTCTTAAAGTATTGGATGTGCCTTGTCCGGAAAATGCAAATTGTTTTGTAGAAGAGGAAGTGCAAGCTGTTGTGCGAAAAATTCGGCAGCGGGAAGGTGGGCAGGAAGATTTAGAAGCCTACGTGGCGACTGATATTAGTTATCAAGAACTAGAGGAGCTTATTGCACCATTTTGGCAAATTGCAATAAAAACGGGGGCACAAGTAAGTACGGCTTTCCCAGTAGCCCCTGACGGTATTGATGAAATACCAACCCCTTTAAAGGTTTGGTTTTTAGGATATTCTATGATTACTGACAGGCTAGGTAATGAAGTTGTTTTGGTTACTACCCCGGGGCTTCGTGATAGGTTTAAAAAAGCCCAACAAAAGTTAATACAAGAATTTTTAGATTGGGAAACAAAGAACCGGGAATCTAATGGAACAGATAAAGAGAACGCCTGGCAATCGCTTAGATCTATATTAAGTAGGATTTGGGAGTTGGTTAATATAGTGGAGGAAGGCTACTTTGAACCGGTCCAAAAAGAGTTGAGACAAAAAGAAAAATGAGTGTGGTTCCCGCTACAATACTCTAAAGATAAATTGTTACGGGAACCACCAATGAAAGAATACAAATTCAAAATATTATACGAAAAATTTTCCAACAATGCATATGTGCAAAAGAAATTGCATGCATATCAAATGTATGAGCAAGGAATAGAAATAGCTAAAATTCAAAGAATTTTAGGCATGTCGCGAGCTACAGTGTATCGTTGGATAAAACAAGTAAAGGAAATAATACAAACAGATGTATTTAGCAGATATAAAGAACTTTTGTACCATTATAAGCGGCGGAAATACAAATTAGGCAGACCTAGGAAAATAAAGCCAGATATTGTAGAGAAAATTTTGGCTGTAAGGAATCAAACAAAAGCTGGAAAATATAAGTTAGAAATACTACTTTATAAAAGATTCGGAATAAAGGTATCTGCAAGCACAATAGGAAGAGTACTAAGGATGTATAGAAGTAAAATAGAGAAGCCAAGAGGCAAATATTTTGTAAAAAGGGATCCAAAGAAGGATAAGAAGCTGCGAATTACAGATATCAACTTGCATGGGAAACCACTAGAATTAATCCAAATAGATACGAAACATTATGTAGAGATAGGGCAAAAGAAGGCATATATATTTGTAGCTATAGACATAAGGAGCAGATTAGCATTTGCAATGTTTTATAAAGAAATAAAAAGCAAGAATGCGGCTGATTTTTTGACGAGAGTAAACAAATATTTTGGTAGTTTTGGCAAGTTAAAGTATATTCAAACAGATAATGGTAGTGAATATGCTGGGGAATTTGAGAAGCAAATACGAGAATTAGGGCTAATACATGTATACAGCCATGTTAGAAAGCCGAAGGAGAATGGATATGTAGAAAGATTAATTCGTAGTTTAGAGGAGGAATTTTTGTCCGAATTGCCACGTGGTTTAAGTATTAATGAGTATAATGCCTACTTATTAGAGTGGCTTACATATTATAATACAGAGAGGCCGCATGCTGGGCTAAGATATAAAACGCCGATAGAGGTAATAGAAGGTAGCGGGAACCACACACCAAATATAAAATTGTCTCAACTCTTTTGGACCTATACA
>JALVLD010000144.1 GCA_027033525.1 Candidatus Dojkabacteria bacterium | reverse complement strand
CCACTAGGTAGCAGACGTTTTAATCTAAGAAGTTTCTTGTCTTTAATTGTAACGGTCGGTGTAGTCTTATATATATCTTTTACATCCTTAGGGCGTAAGTTGGTATAAAGATTGCCATTTTCGAGTTTCCATATCTGTTTGGATGTTTTTTCAAGTATATCAGGGCGATGGGTAGTCATCATTATTGCGGTGCCTGCAGCGTTAATATTGTTTAAGATCTCTAGAATACGTTGGGAATTTTCAATGTCTAAATCACCTGTCGGCTCGTCTGCAAGAAGGATTTTGGGCCTATTAGCCACTGCTCGGGCAATCGCCACACGCCTTTTTTCCCCTCCAGATAATTGGCTAGGGTATAAGTCTGCTCTTTCTTTTAGGTCAATAAGGTTAAGTAAATAATCTGTAATTTTTCTTATCTCGGCTTCTGGTTTATTTAAGATTTCTAAGACAAATTTTATGTTTTCGCGGGCAGTTTTGTACTCTAAGAGTTTGTAATCTTGAAATACAACACCTACATGTTGTCTGTAAAGCAATAATAATTTTTCGTCTAGGCTAGTAATTTCTAAGTCGTTAAAAAATATTTTGCCGCTAGTAGGTTTTTCTTCTAAAAATAGAAGTCTAAGTAATGTAGTCTTTCCTGCTCCGGACTTACCAACAAGTAAAACAAAGTCTTTTGGGTTTAGCTCAAAGGATATGTTATGTATTGGAGTTATGTTACGATCTTTTAGATGAAATGTTTTTGTTAGATTTATAACTTTGAGCATGATGTTTTATTATAACATGTCAACAGAATTATTTAGATTGTATAAAAGTCTGGCTAGGACGAAAGCCCCGATTAACCCATTGCGGAATACACCGTTAATATTAGACAGTTTGAATTTTGTTATATTATCTTTTATTTGGTCATAAGTATAATCGTATGTTCTAAGAATTTGCAAAGAGGTCGAGCGTCGAATATTAATTTTTGTATTACGTGCTTCTTGTTGGCTGCGTTCAGCTAGTTTACTATGAAGTACATGTAGGGCTAATTGTTTATTTTGATGCTGGCTTCTATATTTACTTGCTTTCACAATTATGCCAGTTGGGATGTGTTTAACTATTATTGCAGTTTCGGTTTTGTTGACATGTTGTCCACCGGGGCCTGTTGCTTTAGCGGTTTTAATTTCTAGTTCTTCAGGTTTTATTTCTATATTTTTTTGCAAATAAGCAGGATAAATAAAAATATTGACATTAGATGTATGGATTTTTTTTTGGCTTGAAAATGGACTTACTCGTTCTATTCTATGACTTCCGGCTTCAGACATTAATAGCTCATATGCATGTAAAGATTTTATGTGGAATATAGCTGAACTAATCATGTTCTTGCCTGTATAACTGATATCTATTAATTCATAAGGGATTTGATATGTCTTAAAAAATTGTATATATGCTTCGGCCAGAATAAATGTGCAATTTTGAGCATCATCCCCGCCTTGGCCTACATTTAATTCAAGATAAGCTTTAGTATCTGGTGCCTTTAGGATTTGCTTTGCGTCTTTAATGATTTCGCTTTTTACTAAGTCCCAAACCTCGCTAGAATTAAAATCAGCGAGGTATTGCTGGTACATTTTAGTATATTTCGCCCCTTGCACAGGGAGGACTATTTTAAATATTTTTTGTAGCGTAGTGTTTGGAGTTTTTTGCACTAAAATTGTTAACATTCTGGCTTTCTGCTATACTAAAAAGTTAAAGGTTTTTAGTAAATTATAGCAGGTATTTGGATGTTTTTAGATAAATTATATATAAAAAGTAATAAGTTTAAGATTTTTTTCTTATATATAGCTGCGATTGCTGTGCGTGTTATGGCATTTTTAAGGTATTATGCCTTATCTCATTTTTATGGCATAAACGATGTCACGGATACTTACATGTTTTATTTATACGTGCTAGAGTCTTTAGTTGCAATTTTAGTAAGTAATCATGTACTCACGCTCTTTATGCGGCATTTTGATGAGGCCAAACGAACAGAGCGTGCTAGAACCGTAACTGAAATTTTTTCGCTTGTTAGTGCACTTAGTATAATTTTAATTTTTATAACAGATGTCGTTCTTTTAATTTGGTTTAAATTAGGCTTATCAGAAATTATATTTTTATCAATAGCTGCATATTTTTTTATTATGTCGGTTGCAATGTTAAGTATTCTAAACTACCTGAAATTTTTTGAAGCGGCAGCTTATCAAGATATAATCGGTCAGTTCGTTTTACTGCTAGGCATTATTTGGGGTGATAAATATATCTTATACGGGTCTATTTTGCTGTTTGCTATCATTAGGTTCGTTATGTTTTATTCGTATTTGTACAGATTACATTACATAGTTAGCCTTAAAAAATTAATACTGCAAGGATTCCGGACTCTTTATAGTTTTGGGCGATCAAGACAAGCCTTAGAAATATTTTATGTAATCTTTGGTTTTTCTATAAGCACGTTAAGTGGGTTTTACCAGGCTCACTTAGTTAAGGCTCATGGAGTTGGTACATTTACAGCTTTTAGTTATGCCCAGCGTGTTATTAGAGCTGCTAGTTCTATAATGCTTGTTCCTTTATTACCAATGTTTGCGAGATATTTAATTGAACTGCGTAATAGGTATAAGAAGCAAAAAAAGATTTTGCTTAGGAAACTTGTTACGTACAGTTTTCAATTAAGTATTGTTTTAAGCCTGGCTTTAGGAGTATTAGCTTTGATAGGTCAGCCGCTCTTGCGTATATTTTTATTGCATGGACATTTTTCTGTTTATGATTTTTTAAATACGTATCAATTTTATAAGGTTTTGCTCGTTACTGTGATAACATTTAATGCAATGGCTTTTTTAATCCAAGTGTTGTTAGTGTTTACGAATGCTAAGGAA
>JALVLD010000143.1 GCA_027033525.1 Candidatus Dojkabacteria bacterium | reverse complement strand
ATAACAAAAGAGCTTGTTGAATTAATATCTTCTAGCGTGTTTAAATATACTTGTAAAAACACTGGTTTATCAATTGTTGTGAACATTTCTTTAGGGTAAGCAAATACCAAATTGGTTTTCTCTGAATACATCTCCAAACTTACATTTTTTGCAGGTAAATCTATTGGGATAAGACTTAGAGTATAGCTACCTGGTTGAGGAATCCTTACGTTCCCTAAATAATACTTGCCTTGCGTAACAGGTTTTAACGAAACAATTATTTTTATAGTGCTATTATTCTGCAAAACACTTGTATTTGCAACAAAAAAACTGTCGAATTTATATTCTACAAAATCAGCTCGGCGCATATCTGTCTTAACTCCTAATACCTGTGACTTTGCCATTCTAGGCCTAAGCAACAAAGCACTATACATGCTCCCTAAAATGATTACACTTGCAAACAAAAACTGCACAAATATTAAAATAGAATCATGCTTTCTCATCATAAGTATTATACAACAAAATTGTATTAATTTTCTGTCGCACAATTACTGCAAGAAGCCATACGGCTGCAATCACAATAATTGCTGGTACAATAGCAACATACAAAGGTAGCTTATACACTACTGTTTCGTACACGATAATTGCTAATAATCCCAAAGAATAAATCCACCAACTTACAAAAAAGGTGTACAATTTGTCAAACTTCAAGATTATTTCCCTGAATGGGACCTGCAAAACCTTCAAATTCAAAGTTAAAAAAATAGAAATGCCAGGTTGCAAAAAAACAAAGCGTATCCAAAAGGTTAATACAAATATTAAAGTAAATAATATTGCCCAAACAATATCTACATACTTAAGAAAATTTACTAAATCTTGATATTCAAAAAGAGTGATAAAACGTGTTATATCGCTAGATAATAAAAATACGGGCTTAACAATATAAATCACTATAAGTATTGCAAGAATTCGCGTACATATAAAACAAACTCCAATAAAAGCAACTTCTTTAAGCCATCGTTTTAAATTAATACCTAAGGCCATAAGCTTGTCCTTTAGAAACTATCATTATCAAGTTAGGCGTAACCTTATCAACTGAGATTTTAGTCTCGTAGGTTAACGGCCATTGTTTTGTCGGATATTTAATTTTGTACTCGTTGGAATCCTGCTGTTTATACCGCACATAGGTTTCACATTTCCAAAGCGTACGCCATGTTATAGTGTAAGAATTACCCGACTTCGCCAAATGAACGTTATATGGCACACAGCGTGAAACATACAGTTCTTTAAGATACGATTTATTTACCCCTGTAAAAATCACAAAAAACACCAAAGCAATCCCCAAACGCTTATAAATATTTGCACACCTCATTGTATAGTCCCTTTAATTACAGCTACCTGAATATCCGAAGATGTATGCTTACGCTTAAAAACTCTAATTCCAATAAATGTAAAACCCAATGCTGATATTAATCCCAATACAACATTATCTATTATGCCGGTCCGGGGGATTTTGTTTGTTTTTACACCCAATACTGCCTGAGCCCCTGAAGCTTTATTTATTCCAGTATCTGTAAATCTGCTTTTAATAGCACCTTTTTGAAGAGTTGCCACTTTAAATTCTGGTTTAAGATTTGACACTGAATCAACCACTTTAACATTTACAGTTTGTTTATCTATAACTTTATTATTTTTATCCAACAGCTCTATTTCCACTTGAAAAGAATCTATGTTGGTTGGGACTTCTCCTTTTAATAACAATTTGCCTTTATCCCAAACTAGCCAGCTAGGCTTCTTTACTACAATGTTATACTTTGTAGGGTCTAAATTTTTTATACTTACTCCATATTGCCACACTTTTCCCATTACAGCTTGTTCAGGTGGCACAGATACAATATGAACAATAGGGGTAGACTCTTGTTTATTTGATGTTTTATTTTTCCCAACTTGCTTGTCAATTGCCCTATAGGTTAAATACGGCACAATAAAACTTAAAATAAATACAAACACTAAAATAAGATTTTTCTTGAATGCACGCATTATTTTAGTGTAGCATAAAATTTGTGCAATAGAAAATACGTAACCTCGCCCAACGCATCAAATAAAAGAGCAGAGTATATTAGTTTAGTCCACAACGGTCCTAAATATAATAGTACTAAAAATAATGCAGCCCCTAAAATATAAAAATCAACTGGTATATTTTTTATCTTTTTATTTTTAACTTGGTTGCAAATAAAATAATGCAGCTTAACTGCTAATACAACAACAAGCAAAAAAGGCACTACACTATATGCCACCATTAAGAGCCCAATAAACATAAAACTCATCCATGCAAAATATAAATGTAAATAGTGCTGTAATACAAAAGCTAACGCAGCAAACATTATAAGCACTAAAGTAAGGCCTGCACCTATTAAAGTAGAGGATATGGCCCTACTTCTTTTAGTTTCAAATAATTTATGCCAAAAAGGTTTTAGCCATCTATAAATAAGCTCTGCAAAAATAAATGTGCTAAAAGCTAGGATTATAAAATTTTTCCAAAATGCCAACCTTTTGCTAAGTCCCTTATTCCTTTTAGAAAAATTAAGCGTTAATTTAGGAGTATATTCTCTTACTTTTAATTTTTGGGTCACTAATCCTTCTACGTTGTATGTACTATTCTTATTTATTACAATAACTACCGAACTTGCTTTGCCACTCATTTTCAGATTCCCAGCCCACGCCTTAATATCATTAGTATTAATATTTTCAAGTCTAGCAACACCAGCTCCATACAAAAGGCGTTTATTTACATATGCATGTTTTATTTCTAAATATCCAGTTAGAAAATACGCTGCATTTATTAAATTTATATTTTGAATATTTACATTCCCTGCCACTATGTGTAAGCTAAAAGCCCTCAAATTTTTAATGATAACTTCCGAACCTGCAATAAATACATTACCAGTGACTTTAATGTTTGTAAGCTTAATATTTTGTGCAACTATAACAAGATCCCCGTCAACACTTTTATTATCTAAAACTACATCCCTTGCAATCTGAATGCCATTATCCGCAGTATTTCCGACCAGCCCCTTGATATCGGAACCTTCATGTGATGTTAAAGCTTGCACCCTAAAAGCAGTAAGCCATATCCCGGCTATAATACCAGCTGTAAACAACATAATTTTTTTCATTTTAAGTACTAACTAAAATTAGCATAAATCCCTCCTTTATATCGGATACTTCACCTGTCCTTACCTTGAATTCTAGTTCAAACAATCTATTTAATATGCGAATTATTTGTTTAGGAGTAGCATTAATCTCACACAACTTGGTTACGAAAAATGCATTTTTCCCTAAGGATTTAGCAATAGCTCGACAATTTTTGGTCTTTTGTTGTAATGTTTTAACCCAATATAATGTAGCCAACTGAGTACGCATTAAGTTTAACAGTTCATAAGGATCTCTATGTGTAAGCAAACCTTCAAAGTACAAAAAATCCTTTTTCGTGGACAACCTAAACATTACATTTAGCATACGCCACATATCTTCTGTTACATCAAGATTCAATAAAATGTAATTAAGGATATCTGCTTGAGCTAAACCTACCTTAGTGAGCAAGTCATACCACTTTTTAATTAGATTTAAACGGGACTGAGAATAAAATCGTTTGCCAGTTGAATCTGTTACCTGAATTATAGGTAGTAAAATTTTTGCAACATTACCATTTTTAAATATTGCATTTAATTGTGCAATTACCTCGTTGTAATTTAATTGTCCCCTAAGCTCTGTATATTTTTGTTTCTTAAGCAAACCGCCTAATACACGCTTATCAGCAGACTTACCTACAAGCACTACGTCTGTTTTTAGGGCAACAAGATGCTTAAGCAAGTCTAAAAGCTGGTATGAAAGTCGAATCCTATTTATAACAAGTACTTTAGCCTGACTAAAAAAAGTATTATTACTAAACTGCAAATAAATTTTTTCTAAATCCTGCATCGCTGGCTCTGTGTCAAGTCGAACGATCTCAAATTGTTGAGATTTAAACTTGGATAATAATTGTTGTACCAGCACAGAATCTTGCTCAGAAATGCCCGTATTTATTAAATACAGCATGTTATTTATTACCTAGAATAATAGCTAATTTTTCTTGTTTAATTTTACCTAAAACCTTAGTATCTAGATCCTGCCTAGTAGCATAAGTTAAAAACTTTAATTCTGTACTTATACACTTAGCACCTTTATCCAGCTTTCCGGTAGGTGATACAACCAGCATACGGCTAAATTGCATACCTAAATTTGCAGTACGCCACTTAAAGTATGGAAATCTTCCCTTTATTTGTTTGTAGTGTTGCCAAAATGCTTTATCGCCAGCATTGTATATAGCTATTAAAGGATTTGCAGCAACAAGGTCTGGACATTTAAACCAATCGCTAACATACCTTTTTACCCAGTGCCAATTATCTAACCCAGCTTTAGGGATTAATGTATAAAGAGTCGTATTCCCTCGCCCTATTAATGAGTAATTACCTATAGTAGGATCTAACACCAAAGAATAAGTTTTAGGCTTTCCCTTTTCTAAAATCTTTAACCCAGCCTCTATATCAAGCGGTGTAATAGTGCTCATTTTCACATTTTTACTTACAATTTTTAACAAGTCATAGAAAAACTTAGGGTCTTTTATCCCTTGCTTTTTTATTTTATCTACTATCGCCTGTATTACCTTTTGTTGCCTACGGGCCCTTGCAAAATCTGAACCTTCAGGCCCAGCTGCTTTTCTAGAACGTGCATATTCTAAAGCTTGCTCACCATTAAAATGTTGCCACCCTTTTTTAAAACGTACTGTTTTATAGCCATAATTTTCAGTAGGATAAGAATAATCCACAAAGCTTCTTTCGACATACACATCAATACCTCCGAGTCTATCTATGATTTTACGAAACGCATCAAAATTTATCATTGCATAATATTGAATTTTTAACCCTGAAAGCTCTTCTACAACCTTTGTAATATAATCAAAACCCTTACCTTGCTTAACCCGTTCACCATACGCATAAACAGCGTTTATTTTATTGTGATAGTATGTGCCTGGGAATTTCACATACAAGTCCCTAGGGAAGGAAAGCATAAACAATGCATGCTGTTTGGGGTCGTAAGAAACAACCATTATACTATCTGTATTTTTCAAACCACTTGAATCTATATCACCTCTGGAATCAATCCCTAACAAAAGAACATTTGTACGACCATACATATCTGTTTTAAGCCGAGGCTCAGCCACAATAGCAGCTGTTACTTCGGTAGGCGATAAATTAATATTAAATTGCCGCAAAATAGTTGTCATTTTATTTACCACCTTCACAAGTATGGCAGGAATAGCAGCCAAAAAGAGTAAAGTAAACGCAAAAGCTGACAATTTTAAAGGCATGGAAAAAGTTTTTATATTCTTAGTTTTAATAGACCTCTTAGTACCCATGCTAGAATTAGGCTCTACATGCACTCTTAAGCGGTGCTTCTTTTTACTAGGCTTACTGTGCCTACTGCTACTTTGTGCTATAGCATCTATATCAATTTTTATTTTTTTAGCACTCATCGTAGATATTTATTTACTTTAGCTGCATGCTCACTAAAAGTTATAGAGTAATGAACCTGCCCAGATTTATCGTGCAAATAGTACCAATACTTATTAGCTTTAGGGGTTAACACCGCTTTAATCGCTGATATCCCCGGACTACAAATAGGCGTAGGTGGGAGTCCTTTATGCTTATATACATTGTATGGCGAACCCTTGTTTAAATCAGCAAGAGTAAGTGTCCTTGACCAATCTTTATATGGATAAAGCAAAACTGCATCTGTTTGCAAAAACCATCCATTCTTATACCTTCTAATAATAATGTCTGCAATCATTTGCCGTTCTTCAAAATTCTTTGATGCTTCTCGTTCTACAATTGAAGCAATTTTCAACGCCTCGTAAGAACTTAACCCAATTTTTTGTTTTGCTTGTTTTAACTGCGGCCAAACTTGCTTATCAAACATACTTAAAATTGTTTTAAGTACATCTAAATCCGAAACATCTTTGTAAAAATCATATCCTGCAGGGAATAAAAATCCTTCTAAAGTAGTTGGTTTAATTTCCCTATAAAAATCAAATTGTGATATACATTTACAGGTATCTGGATGTTCGACAATTTGAGATAAGCGCTCTTTATTAAAATTATTAAATGGGCTAGTTTGAAAATACTGAGCAAGCTTTTGAGTGGTTTGATCTATTCTATATCCTTCAGGCAAGCGCACATGTATATACGGATCCTGCGGATGCTCCAGTATATTTATTAGCCTTGCAATACTTAAAGACGGTGGGATATAGTATACCCCAGACTTTATACTACGTTTATTTTTAGAAACATAACATACAAAATATTCAGGATCATCAATAAGTTTTTTGCTTTGCAAAAAATTAGCAACCTGCATAAGGGATAAACCCGATTCAACCTTTAAACGCTGCCAAGTATCGGACACCCTTTTTTCTTTAGAATAGTCCTTTTGCAAAACATAACAAATATAGTAATGCTTAGGCACAAAAAAATACACAACAGCAAGCCCTATTGCAATTAAAAATAAAATACTGACTAAAAATTTCTTCATATTTTCCCTAAGCTTTTCGCTCTTTCTAATATATTAACTGCGCTTAAACTATCTATTATACCAATTTGTTTCATTTTTTTTATTTGGCTCCACGATTTCCCGTAGGCCCGAGCATCTACAACTACATCTCGAGTAGAGTAATCCTCGATTATATACACGACTTCAATTTTATAATCATTTAAGCTTGTTACTAACTTGGTTATAAACCTTTTTATTGCTTCTTGCAACTCTTTTAATTGAGGCCAGCCAATAACGATTTTATGAACATCGTAAGCTTTAATGACATTAATAATCTCATTTACTATTGCTTTTGTATTCTTCACGGTTTTAACAGGTGAAATGGTATCAACACCCGAAATCCATATGGCTAAACCTACTTGCTTAGCTCCAAAATCAATTCCTAAAACATTCATGCTAATCAAAAACTATTTCATCTCCAGGCCTAAGTGTTGGACCAAACTGATTACTATTTTCAAATGTCTCAAGATCTGTATTACTAACATTTATCTCTTGC
This sequence comes from Candidatus Dojkabacteria bacterium, assembly GCA_027033525.1. GTDB lineage: Bacteria > Patescibacteriota > Dojkabacteria > JALVLD01. The sequence goes on along the minus strand of JALVLD010000143.1, from coordinate 1,293 downwards.
TGCATATATGAACGCCTTTCAATTAGAAAAGTTATAAATGGCAAAATTAAAGCCAACATAAAAAATCCTCCACCTAACAAAACGAGTTTAAATTGACTTTTAGGTATTACAATCCCTGCAATTGCTATTTCATCTTTTAAAATTGTAATTGGCTGAGCAACTTTAGAAGCCCCAGACAATACAGTAAACTTATATCTAAAAGTTGCAATCTGCCCTTTAGAATCCTTTGCCCATATTTGTAGCTTGTGTGTCCCTTTATTTAATTGTTCTAAACCAATAAGCAATGTCAAGATCGGAGATTCAGGCTTTGAAAACACGACTGTACCAGTAATATCCTTACCATCTAGATATACACGAACTTTATTAGTTTCTAATCTTGCCTTGTTAGAAGCAAATAAACGAACAACCAAACGAAGATTATTTAATTCAAACTCTTTTGGTTTAGATACCGGACTAATCAACATAACTTTAATAAATGGATTCGGGTTAGAATCTACCGAACTTAAATTCCCTACATAAAATTGTGCAACCCTTATAAAACTTACTACCTGATTTTGCTGCGTAAACACCAACCATGCATAATATTTAGAACTTTCAAGAGCTTTGGTATTAATAGCATATTGACCTAAATTAGCCATAATATCACCTAAATACTTAGCCCCCGATAAACTAAACCACGGTTTAGTGGTTAAGTAAACACTTGCTTTATTTTTACATTCGCCCAAGTTATGCCATTTTAATTCTAACAACTCCCCCTTGTTCACCCATTTGGGAAACTCTTCTATATTAGGCTGCAACAAACAAGATCCTATTTTTTGTTGACCAACCTTCACAACCCAAGACCTATACACTGTAGAAGCTCCATCTGTCACGCCTATTCTAAAATTATAAGTTCCTATCTTACTTGGCTGACCATATACACTTATTAATAATTCGCCACTTTGACTAGATTGAGCGGAAAAATTAGCCCACGATGGTGCATCTACAACAAAATAGGTCAAAAACTCACCGTCTGGATCAATGGCCTTTATACTAACTTTATATTTATTATGCACGGTAATGTAAGTAAAAAATAAGTCAAAGGGGAATACGATCGGTACGAAAATATCCTTATCATTTTTATTAACAATTTTTGCCCTGCGATTTTTAGGCTCTGCATGCACTGTCCAAAAGCTCAACAATTTTTTAACTTTTTGGCCCAAAACATTATAAATAGACGCCTCCACTTTCGTCTTTTGCGGCAATTGAAAACTAATGGCAGCGCCGCCGTTGGCCGGATTAAAGGGATTGGGC
>JALVLD010000142.1 GCA_027033525.1 Candidatus Dojkabacteria bacterium | reverse complement strand
TGGTAATGAAGCTGGCCGATCTCTACTACGGAAAGCCGATCTTTGAGACCCTCGTAGAGAGGAACACCAACATACACGCCAACGGAACCCACGTCTATGCTCCCAAGGAGATCGAGGTGAAGAACGACAAGGTCGTCATAAGGCCGAAGGAGACCGATTTGACCGGCCTCGTCGAGAGCGGGAGCCTCGACTACTACTTCATCTACAAGAGCGTGGCGGAGCAGCACCACCTCAAGTACATTACCCTCCCCGACGAGATAAACCTCAAGGACTTCGGCAAGGCCGACTACTACGGCCAGGTGAGTATAACAATTGGCTCAACGGGCAAGACGATAAAGGCCAAGCCCATCGTTTATGGTGTCACCGTCACCAAGGATGCGCCCAACAGGGAGCTCGCCATCGAGTTCCTCAAGTATCTCCTCGGCGAGAACGGTCGGAGGGTCTTCAATGAGAACTACCAGGACTTCATAGTTCCACCGGTGGCCTTTGGAAACGTGCCGGAGGAGATAAAGGCGCTGGTTAAGGTGGAGGGGTGAAGCTAACCCAACCCTCCAAACTCCCCATTTCTCACTTTACACAGAAACCCTGTGATCAAAGAGCTTCTCGAGCTTTTCTTTAACCTCGTTCGCTTTTTCTTCTGACAGGACTCCGACCTTGAAGCGAACCTCCTTCTTGGATACAGAAAAGATCATGTAGGGTTTTACAAGACTGGGACGTATAAAGGCATCGCCGTAGAGGCACACATCACCGGGTTCTATGAAAACGTTGTACTCCTTGAACCCGCTTGAGAGGTTGGAGGTTATCTGGCAGACGACCACGCTGTTGCTAATCCTGTTGAAGTCTGAATTCGAGAGCACCAGAACGGGTCGGAGCTTTTTCTTTGGCGAGTCCGAGAAGGGAAACTCAAGGAGGACTACCTCCCACTGTCTCAGCCCTCTTGGAGCCTCACACCTCTGGTTCATACCTCACACCCTTGAGTCCATCCCAGTACTCATCCGCCTCGCTCTCCCAGTCTTCAGCTAGAAGTGGCTCGCTGGTCCCCTTTGCAAGGCGGATGAACTCCTCTTCTGAGGCCTCCTCGATAAGGGCCCTCTTCCTTACGAGAAAATCGCGCAGGGCCTCCTTGATGACCTCGCTTCTGTTTGAGTAGTAGCCGGCCTTGACTAGGCGGTCTATTTCCGCCGCGAGGGCGGGTGGTATCCTCGCGGTGACCTTAACGCTGGTTCCCATCTGGCTCACCATTACTCCTATCTGCCGGACAAAGATAAAAGGTTTGCCCCACAAAGACTCTCGGGCACATCTCTTACAGAGAGGTGCTCAGGAATCTATGTTGAACACTATCATTTAACACTTCCAGAAACCTTAAATAACTATCCTCCAAGACATTGTGGGATGAGGCGCGACTACACGCTCTACCTCTTCGCCGCACTCGGGAGCTTCCTGATAATCTACATAGCCCTCCCCTTAGCGGTCATATTCCTCAAACAGGCCGCCGACGCGGGCATGCTTCTCAAGACGCTCCATGACCCCCTCGTCATCGAGTCCCTCCGCAACTCTCTCCTTACTGCAACAGCGACGGCCATAATATCCCTCATCTTTGGCGTTCCCCTAGGCTACGTTCTGGCCAGAAAGGAGTTCCCCGGAAAGAGCCTCGTCCAGGCCCTCGTCGACGTTCCCATAGTCATCCCCCACTCGGTCGTCGGCATAATGCTCTTGGTTACCTTTTCAAGCGCGATCCTAGACAGCTACACTGGTATAATAGCGGCCATGCTCTTCGTTTCAGCGCCGTTCACGATAAACGCATCTCGCGACGGGTTTCTGGCGGTCGATGAGAAGCTCGAGCACGTCGCCAGAACCCTTGGCGCCTCTCGCATAAGGGCCTTCTTTTCGGTTTCGCTCCCGATGGCGTTTCCGGCAATAGCGAGCGGGGCCATAATGACCTGGGCGAGGGCCATAAGCGAGGTTGGTGCGATACTCATAGTTGCATACTACCCCAAGACCGCCCAGGTGCTCGTCATGGAGTACTTCAACAACTATGGCTTAAGGGCGTCGAGGCCGATCTCTGTAATCCTTGTTGCGATGAGCCTGGCCATCTTCGTGCTCCTCCGCTGGCTCGTTGGGAGGGCGAAAAATGCTTGAGGTAAAATCCGTCTCCAAGGACTACGGGGAGTTCCACCTGAGGGATATAACCTTCGGCGTTGAGAATGGGGAGTACTTCATAATCCTCGGTCCGAGCGGTGCCGGAAAGACCGTTCTCCTCGAGGTGATAGCCGGCATCATAGAGCCCGACTCCGGGAGGGTTTATCTGAACGGGCGGGACGTGACGGATTTGCCTCCGGAGAAGCGAGGTTTGGCTTACATTCCCCAGAACTACGCCCTCTTTCCGCACATGAGCGTCTTCGACAACATAGCCTTCGGTTTGAGGCTGAGGAAGCTCCCGAAGGCAGAGATGGAGAGGAGAGTCCGAGAAATAGCGGAGGTTCTTGGCATAGACCACCTCCTGGGCAGAAAGCCGAAAACGCTGAGCGGAGGGGAGAGCCAGCGCGTGGCGATAGCCAGGGCCCTCGTTGTTGAGCCGCCCCTAATCCTCATGGACGAGCCCTTCGCCAACCTCGACGTCCAGACGCGCTCGAGACTCATCAACGAAATGAAGCGCTGGAGGAAGGAGCTCGGCTTCACGGCCTTACACGTCACCCACTCCTTCGAGGAGGCGGTTAGTTTGGGCGACCGCGTTGGAGTTATGCTTAACGGGAGGCTCGTCCAGGTTGGGAGCGTTAGGGAGGTCTTCTCAAAGCCGTCCGATGAGGAAGTGGCCCGCTTTTTGGGCTTCGAGAACATAATAGAGGGGGTTGCAGATGGCAGGGTTCTCAGGGCGAACGGCGTCGAGATCGAGCTGCCCGTTGAGGCTCACGGGAGAATCCG
>JALVLD010000141.1 GCA_027033525.1 Candidatus Dojkabacteria bacterium | reverse complement strand
AATACTTGCCACACAAAGACCAAGTGTAAATGTTATAACAGGTTTAATAAAAGCCAACATTCCGGCAAGAATTGCACTTGGTGTTACTAGTAATATAGATTCTAGAGTTATTATTGATCAAAGTGGAGCTGAAAACCTGCTAGGCAAAGGCGATATGCTTGTTAAAACACCCAATTCAGTAAAAATTCAACGTGTACAAGGGGCCTTCGTGAGCACAGAAGAAATAGAAAAATTGTCCAATTTTATAAAAAATAATGTATTAGAGATGTTTGATGAGCCCAAAACCTTTTATGTTGATGAAATATTAGAACAAAATATTCCACTTGAAGGCAACACAGGCCCCGTTGGAGCAGCCGGAGGTAGTCACGATCCACTACTTCGCCAAGCGATAGAACTAGTACTAGAACAACGACGCGTTTCGGCCTCGGCACTTCAACGATACTTACGCATTGGATTTAATAGAGCTGCACGACTCATAGATCAAATGGAACAACTTGGTGTTATAAGCCCAAGGCAAGGGAATAAACGAGAAGTTTTAATAACTAGTTTAGATGAAGTCAACCTTTAATATAAAAGGGGCAATTATTACAAGTATAGTTTTTTTACTCTTTGCAATAAGTAGCGTTATATATATAAAAATAAAAACCCCAAAGCTTGAGGCATTGGAAATTCCGCCGGAGGTAACAACAACTATTTATACAACAATTTACTCCACTGCTATAAAAACCAAACTATGCAAGAACAATAATATTCCCCTTATTATACTTTACCTACCAGAAATAACCAAAATGGAAAATACAATTGTGATAGAGGTAGTATGTCATAAAAAAAACAAAACAGAAAGTCCAATATATCAGTATTTTAAATTTCACTACCTTCCTCCTTCATAAATTATTGCCAAGCAAATTATTTTGATATACTAATATATGCACCATGAAGAAATAATAACTGCGACCATTGAATTTGTAAAACAAAAACTTGCCAACGCCGAAGGTGCCCATGATTGGTGGCATATCTACAGAGTGTGGAAACTCGCAAAATATATTGCTAAACACGAAAAGGTCGACATGTTAACAGTAGAACTCGGAGCACTTTTACACGATATTGCAGATTTTAAATTCCACAATGGCAACGAAAGAATAGGCCCTAAAATAGCCCGAGATTTTTTAACCTCATTAGGACTTGATGATAGCATTATCAATCATGTCGCAAAGATTATAGAAAACGTATCTTTTAAAGGCGAAGCACATATACAACCTTTTAAATCTCCTGAACTAGATGTAGTGCAAGATGCAGATAGATTAGATGCAATAGGTGCTATAGGGATTGCCCGTGCTTTTGCATTCGGAGGCTACAAAAAAAATCCCTTATATGATCCAAGGATTAAACCTAAAAAAAATATGACAAAAGAAGAATACATAAAGAATAACCCACCAACGATAAACCATTTTTATGAAAAGCTATTACTCCTTAAAGATAGAATGAATACCAAAACAGGCAAGAAACTCGCTCTACATCGTCATAAATTTATGGAGTTGTTTTTAGAAGAGTTCTTTGCAGAATGGGAAGGTAAAAAATAACAATACATTCGATTTCACTCAAATCGTGCATGTATGTCACCTTAAATCTTATACGTATCAAGTATCGAACAATATCTATGGCTTTCTAAAAATCATTTAATTCCCTACGCTTAGTTGCACCACTACCGAACTTTACATGCATTCATGTGCTATTTCCCTACAACTTTAAAATCCACCACAAAACTACCCTTTTTGTTTACAATAATTGGATTAAAATCAATGGTTTTATAACAAGGTAAAATTGTTGTTAATGCTGAAAGCTTAAAAATATTATCTACCAAAAGATTAATATCAAAAACAGTGCCTTTACGTGCACCAGCCAGTATTTTTGCAACCTTGGTTTTAAGTAATGCTTCTTTTATTTCTTTTTTAGTTGCAGGAAGTACTAATTTATTTATGTCACCTAATATCTCAGTGTAAATTCCACCCCAACCTATAAGCATTGTATGAATTCCATTTGTATTTTTAAACCCTACAAACACCTCTACATCTATTGGCACTTGCTCTTGAATCATAATTGTTAAAGTTTCTGCAGTTTTAAATCTATTATAGAACTTAAGAATTGTATCCAAGGCTTGTATTTTATTTTTTATATTTGCAATTACTCCTTTTAGTTCTGTTGCATGCAAGGTATCCGAATTAGCTAACTTAATAACCCATGGGTATTTTACTTGTACTCCTGCTTGTTTTATTTTGGCTAATATCTCATTTTTTAAAGTGCCAAGCTTTAATGTAGCTAATTTTTTAGGTTGCAATTTTATATAGCTACTTGAAGGCAGGCTAACATGCAAAAGCCTAAGTAAGGCTTCTGTGAGTTCTACATTTAAACGCTTAGTTTTTGTTTTTTGCCAGTATTTACAAATTTTCTTGCCTAAATTTAAAAAAGCTTTGTTTATTGTTGGATAGAATCGTATGCTGTTTACATTAAATCTATATGGTGTATCTGTATTAACATTTTGTAATATTCCAAGTGTATCAGTTAGTTCATCTGGTTTATTAAACATTGGCAATTGCTTGCTATATTTATTGTAAGCTGGCTCTATAACTTTTCCTCCAATAAATACTGGATATACAGGCTTAAACTTAGGCTTATTTATATACCTCAAAATGATCTCTGCTGTTTTTTCTGGTTCTGTAGTAACTTGTGGGGTGAGCAACACAACTGCGGCATCTACATTGGAATCTGCTAATACATGTTTTAATGCAATATCGTATCTTTGAGTATTTGCATCTCCTAAAACATCTACTGGACCATATGTATTAGCGCCAAAAGGCAAACTTTCTTTTAGCCGTATTTGAGTAGAGGATTTTAAGTTTGCTAATTCTAGCTTATTTTTTGCAAATAAATCTAAAGTTATAACTCCAGGACCTCCTGCATTTGTAATAACCATATATCTTTTTTTGCCAGCTGCAACTGTTCCATACTTGTCTAAAATGTATATGGTATTAAACATTTCTGTAATATTACTAACAATAATAGCACCTGCTTTTTGTAATGCTAAACGCAGCACTTCTATATCACTTGCCATGCTACCGGTATGCGAAGCTGCTGCTTTTCTTGCTGTATTGCTTATACCTGGTATAAGGAGTACTACATGCTTTCCTTTTCGCTTTACCAAAACCTCAACTAGTTTTATGAACTTTAATGGATTTTTTATACTTTCTAGGTATCCTGCTATTATTCTTATATTTTTTTGCAAAGAAAAATAATCAAATAACTCATATTCTGAAAGATCTGTTTTATTACCTATAGAAACAAAATATTTAAGGCCAAACAAACTATTTTTGCGCAAAGCATCAATAACAGCTGCACCAAAAGCCCCAGATTGAGAAATAAAAGCTACACTGCCATCTGGTGGTAAAGCTGGTAAAAAGGTTGCATTTAATGGAAACGATTCATAACTTGCCACACCTAAACAATTTACACCTATCATATAAATTTTTATGCCTTTAGCCCGAGCAAGTTTTAACATTTTAGAAATTAAAGCCTCACTTTTAGCTCCTGCTTTCCCTGTTTCTTTAAACCCAGCTGAAATTACAATAATTGCTTTAACTTTTTTAGCTATTGCATCTAAAACTACCTGACCCACAAATTTTGCAGGCACAGAAACAATTGCTAAGTCTATTCCTTCTGGCACTTCTCTTAAATTTGTATATGCTTTAATGCCTAAAATTGTGCCTCCTTTAATATTTATAGGGAATGCTTTTACATATTCTTTAGATTCTAAGATATTTCTTAAAATTAATGTGCCTAATTTATTAGGATCATGTGAAGCCCCAACAACTGCAACTGTTTTTGGACTAAAGAAATGTCTTAAATATGACATATAACATTTTAACACATGAGTTTAACATGCGCACTACTTAAACTGTTATAATCCAATATGCCTTTTGCCCACCAATTTAGGCCCAAAACTTTAGAGGAATTTGTAGGTCAACAACACCTTGTAGCACCAGGTAAACCTATTTATAACTTTGTAAAAACAGGTAAGCTCCCATCAATGATTTTTTGGGGACCTCCGGGAACAGGAAAAACTACCCTTGCCTTAATTTTAGCCAATTTACTTAACTACAATTTTTATACTTTATCTGCTGTAATGGATGGTAAAGCCCAGCTTAAAGCTATTATTTCTAAGGCACAAAAGCAACAAAATCCAAGCATTTTGTTTATAGATGAAATACACCGTTGGAACAAAAGCCAGCAAGATGCACTTTTACCTTATATAGAAGATGGCACACTTACATTAATAGGTGCTACCACTGAAAATCCATCCTTTACTGTTATTAATGCACTGCTCTCTAGAACTCAAGTTTATGTTTTTTATCCTATTTGCAACCAAGATGTTATAAAGAGATTAAAATTTATCTATAAAAATTTTTTGCAAAAATATAAAATAACAAATAAAGCATTTGAAACAATTGCAAATTTTGCAGATGGAGATTTGCGCATTGCCCTTAATTTACTTGAAATGGCAACACTTCTAGCAGATGCTGAAAAAAGGACCAAAATCACCTCTAAAGATATTGAAGCCGCCAGCCACAAACAACTTTTATATGATAAAAATGCAGACCTACATTACGAGCTTATTTCTGCAGTACACAAATCTATTCGTGCCTCAGACGGCATTGCTGCAAGCTACTATATTATGCGTATGCTACAAGCTGGCGAAGATCCATTATACATAGCTCGCCGGCTTTTACGCTTTGCAAGCGAAGATATTGGCAATGCTAAACCTGCAGCTTTACTTTTAGCTAATGCTGTTTATGATGCTTGCCAAAAGATTGGAATGCCAGAATGCGCAATATTTTTAATACAATTGGCTTTATATTTAGCGCAAGCACCTAAAAACAACGATGCTTACAAAGTAGAAAGTTTTGTAAAAGAACTAATTTCTAAATATGGCAATCTTCCAGTCCCAAAGCATTTTAGAAACGCTCCTACCAAGTTAATGCGCGATTTAGGATATTTTAAAGATTATAAGTACGACCATTTGTACAAAAATAAATACTCTGGGCAACAAACTTGGCCAGACAAATTAGACAAATTGTTCAAATCTAAAGGTAAAGCCAATGGCCGCATTAGTTTAAAGGACTTAGAAGATTACTTGCCAGAGTGCTTTAAGAAAAGGAAAAGATAGCAAAACTTGTCCACTTTCCCCCCCCAAAAGGGTATAATACGACAATAAGTTAAATACTAAGACCTCATGATAAATGCTACAATTAAAAACAAAAAAATAATTATTGGTGGTTTAGGTGCATTAATCTTGATTGCAACAGGCGGTTTCTACTTTTTTAGTAGCTATAAAAATACACTGTTAAAAACTCCAGAAACTGAAGAAAACGAACCCATTTTAGTGTCTGGAATCGACGTTAAATATATAAAAAACAATAAACTTGGTTATACAGACGAAGAAATAACAAAAATAAACAACCCTCAAAGCTTTAAAGATGCATTAATTGGCATCTCTTTCGAATATCCTCGCGGCTTTCAAATACAGGGAATGCCAGTAACATCTACTAACACAAAAGCTATCCCCGGTATCTCGGTTGAACCTAATACAATATCCCGTTTATGGCAAATTAGTTTAGACAACCCAATCTACCCCAATGAATATAAAAAAGCATTTATGGTTGAAATTAACTATGCACAAACTCTCAAAATGGGCGATCGAACACATACAATTCGCTACGATGAAACTGCTAGAGCCTGGATAAAATACCCAACCGATCTTGCTTCTAAGGTCCTCACACTTCGCGGGATTTTGCGTAAGGCTCCAAAGGAAAATCTAGATGTCCGACAACCAGATTATTATTTAGATCTCAAAGGCACCGGGCCACACCCAGAATTAGGGGAAAATGAACCCAATGGGATTTATATATTTGCTAAAGAGTGTAATCCCTCCATTTACGTAGGCCAACAGGTTACAATCATCGCAGAACCCAAATGGGGCTACTCCGAAACCATAGAAGCAACTCCTGAAGTATTTATCAATCTTGATAATAATAAAAAAAGAATTATATACTGTAATAAAAAACAACTTTCTGTTTACCCTACATTCAAAGAGAGTTTTACACATTTCCACTTAACTTATTCTCAAGTTCAATACAGAGTCCTTGCCTACAAAACATATTATGACAGAGTATTTATGCTAATTATCCCGACTGAAACTTCATTAACTGGATGGGAAGAGTTACAACACTGGCTCTATTTCATCTCTTACATAGAGCGCACACTAAAAACAAACTATATTCAGGATTCTGAAAAACTAAACTCCTTTTCAACAAATAACGAACTAACACTTTCCTTTAAATATCCAGAAGAGACTACAATTCAAAAACAACCTTTAACTAGTGAGAAAATACGTCAAGTACTTGCCCAATTCAATATAGATGATACTAGTAAAAACCATGTATTAAATTGGTGGAAGTTAGAAAACAAAAATCACCCTGATGCTTATATCTTCGCCGTGAATTATATACACACATTTATATTTAAGACACAGGCAGGGAAACATGCTTATTCAAGTAAGATGAACACCTGGTTTTCGCAAAACTCTGCAGGGCTCCCTCCTCTATTCCTGCACCCAGAAAATGGTAGTGTAAAAATCTCCCCTAGAATTTACTACTTCGAATCTTCATTTTCAAAAAATAAATTTGCATTCTTTGTAATAGACAGTCTAAAAACAGAAAAAGGCTTTATTATAGCCATTCCTATCACAATAAATGAGCATTATTATAAGGAAGCTCGTATATTAGCAAACACTATATACTCAAGTTTAATAACCAACGAGACTAAACTCTCCCCAACACTTCAAACATTTTCTTATAACGACTCTCCTGCCATGAAAATAGAATTCAAATATCCTACAAAATATTCAATGCAAGAATTTAATCCGCAAATTGCACCAAAGGTAGCAGGTGGAGACGTCGGTACAATAACGAACTTTACAAAATTATCTTTAAAAAAAGCTTGGATCATAGAAAACAAAAACGCAACTATAAATAGCTCCGACCACGGTTATATTCTTTGGGTAAATGATATAAAAGATTTTAAAGCATTTGCTCAAAACTATAGTATTGAATTTAATAAGCATCAACAAAAATGGATCTACAACTATGGCTCTAATACTTCGCCAAAGGTTATTTACCCCCTAAAAAATGGACTCTTTGTCGCTGCCAGGAAAAGTTCCAAAACAAGTCACTACATACTTTGGGCACAGGCTGGGGATCAAGGAATTATAATTATACTGCCATATGCTTGGACAGACATCGAAGGAAACATAATAAAAACCTTCAAGCTTTGGGTGGGATTAGACTAATAGTGAATAAAAACATATAATACGTATGCATTGGTATGTTTATTTATTGGCGTACATATTTACGCGTATTATTTATGTCCAATCGCTTGGCAAAGCTGCTAGCAATTTTAAAGATGAAACTAAAGGTACTATTATATTACAAGTTTTAGCTGGAAGCTTTGCACTCTTATTTATCCCATTTTTCTCATGGCGGTACTCTACTAATATTGGCGACTATGTTTTTATTTTACTAGCATGTGTACTTTATGCGGCAACAGATATGCTAACAACACTAGCATATAAGCATCTTGACCCTGCAACAAACGACATTATTGCTCAAACAAGCACTATTTTCTTAATCTTTTATGGTCTTGTTTTATTTCACGAAAAAATTACTTTATTTCAAACGCTAGGTGCATTACTAATAATTGGGGCTAATATTCTATTAGGCTACGCAAAACGCAAGCAAACTCCTACTAGTGTAAAATGGATTATCTTAGCTTTAATAAGCCGTTTTAGTTTTGCTACAGCCATTACCATAGATGTAGAGATTTCTAAGCACTTTAATTTACCCTTATATATAGCAATAACCTTATTTATTCCCGCACTCATGCTAATATTGGCTAAGGGCTATAAACTATCCTCGCTTCCTACTGAACTACGTACCAGAAATATACAGCATATACTTACAAATAGCTTATTCTGGACATTTATGATTATTACTGGTATTCTATCGTTGCAAACATATAAAGTAACAATTGTAGCCCCGCTTAGAGCAACTACAACTTTAATTAATGCACTAATTGTAGCCTTGATTTTTAAACAGCGTGCAAGCTGGCAAGCAAAAATAATAGCAAGCTTGCTTGTAATCCTTGGGATGTTCTTGCTTTTTGTATAATGTCTATAAAAATGTAGCACTCTGCTACAATTTTGCTATAAACATCTACCCTCCTACTCCCCCCTTTTTGTAAGCATTTTTACACTACTCTACTTGCGCGAATTTGTAATAAACACCTTATTTTTATGATTTTTATTTAAAATTTTTGTTTTTTATTTTTCTAAGG
>JALVLD010000140.1 GCA_027033525.1 Candidatus Dojkabacteria bacterium | reverse complement strand
CTAATACCTGATTCCGCCTTTTAAGTGCAGGTGTCGGATTCCCATTTTTCAAATTCTCAATATAATAAGTAGGCGATTGAATAATGCCTGCTAAAAACGCACTTTCAGGCAGTGTTAGATCCCAAACATTTTTATTAAAATAAGCTTTCGCTGCAGCCTGAAACCCATAGTTAACACCGCCAAGAGGCACTTCATTTAAGTAGAGCTCTAAAATTTGATCCTTTGTTAATTTACGATCTAACTGAATACTAATTAAAATCTCTTTTAATTTTCTAATAACACTGCGTTCGAATGCTTGCTTACCCAATAAATCAACTAAAATAGTATTCCTAACTAACTGCTGATCTATTGTACTTGCTCCTACTAAAACCTGCTGTCTACCAGTTAACTTACGAACAATGACTCCAATTATACTTTGAGGATCAAAACCTTTATGCTCATAAAAAGTCACATCCTCTGCGGACAACACTGCCCACTTTGTGTACGCAGGAAATTTGTCTAATGGGACGAATTCACGATTAACATCTCCATATACAGTGTATAAAAGCCTACCCTTTCTATCATACAATTTTGTGCTTAATTCAAATTTACGATTTGCTAACTTACCTGGATCTGGCAAGCTAGCATTAATCTGCCCGATATATCCTAAAACTAATACCACTAATACCACCCCTATTACAAATACTAAACCAAATAAAGAACCCAAAAGTGTTAATATAATCCTTTTGGTTCTGTTTTCTTTTTTTCGCCTCCGGCGCTTTTGCCTACTCGCTATACTTTTTTGCAGCTCTTTTTGCGAAATCGAGGCACCCGCTTTTAGATATAATGAAGTCATTAAAGTATTTTACCAAATATATTATAATACTGTAATGAACAGACATAAAAAAAATCAAAACTTAAAACATAAAATTCGCCGTTATCTCCACAAATTAAGGAAAAACCATCCAGACACATACGCTTTCTACGTTCGTTGCATAAAAGCTTATCATACACTGAAAAAAATCCTTATACGACTTGTGTTGTACATTCTTGCTGCATTGGTAATTTTCGGCCTGTTTATATTGCCATTATTAGCAATAACATAACATGCAATTAAGCGACTCCATAAGTACCGTAAAATTTGTTGGCGCCAAAACCGCCCGACTACTTAAGAAAAGGGAAATTACGACTATCCGTGACTTATGGAATTATTTCCCATACAAATACGAAGACACCTCTCTGATCCAATCTGTTTCTGCTGTACTAAACAAAATAGTATCCCTACAAGGTTTATCACTAACCGAGTTGCCAAAACTTATTGTAAAAGGAGTAGTTGCAGATATTACATCTTTTTACTCCAGAAATAAAAAGCTTATTATAAAAACAACTATCATTGATCCACAAACCTACGATAAAATTTATGCTATTTGGTTTAATCAAAAATATATTTTAAGCAATCTGAAAAAAGGTCAAGAGTATGTATTTTACGGCAAAGCTAAAAAACTCGGTGCTAGCATTGAACTACAAGCCCCTATATATGAACCAACAACAAGGCCATTAGTACATTTAGGTCGTCTAACTCCAGTTTACTCTAGAATTTCACACATAAGTACGAAATTTCTACGCCGAATTTTTTTAAATATTAGAACCACATATACACAATTTTCAGAATATATCCCCTTTAGGCTTTTGCAAGAATTTAACCTTATAAAAATTAGCGACGCCTACTTAAAAATACACTTCCCACTAAATAAGACTGATATACAAAATGCGTACTATCGGCTTGCTATACAGGAATTACTGGAACTGTTGTTAACAAAAAAACACATAAAGCTAGCTGCCTCGACAAAATATCCTAATTTACCAACCTACCCAGAGGTTTCTCCTTATTCCCCATTCATCTTAACAAACGATCAAAAAAAAGCATTAAAAACCCTGCTTAAAATGGCCAGGTCGGGAGAAAATAATATATTTTTGTACGGTGATGTTGGATCCGGTAAAACATTGGTGTTTTTCCTAATGGCCCTAGCCTTTTTAAAACAACATTACCACGTAATGCTAATGGCTCCGACCTCAACCTTGGCCTATCAACATTTCAATACTCTACAAAAACTTAAAACTAATGTTTCAGATATCAAGTTTGATCTACAACTCATAACTGCAAAAAATAAAAAGAAAATCTTAATTGCAGAAACTCCTACTATTTTTATTGGTACACATGCCCTTTTGCACAGAAAATTTAAAACCGAACTAAATTTTGGCTTTATAACAGTGGACGAACAACACAAATTTGGAGCTCTTCAACGCGAAGCCTTGAAAGATGTAAACAAGGATGGCTCAACTCCTTTCTTTTTAACAATGTCAGCGACTCCAATTCCGAGAACACTTGCCTTAACGTTTTATGGCTATAAACAAGCGATTTACATAAAAGAAAAACCCAAAGGGCGCAAACCAATAAAAACGCACTTGGTACCCCAAAACAAAATTAGTAATCTCCTTGCCTGGATAAAGGCCAGAGTTGAAAAAGGAGAACAGGCCTATTTGGTATTTCCCTTAATAGAAGAAGATTTCTTTAATTTCGGACTCTTAGCCTGGTATGAAGCATTAAAGGAAAGTATTTTTAAAGATGTAAAACTTGGACTTTTACATGGCAAATTAAGTGAAACTAAAAAGCAAGAAGTCATGGAAGCTTTTGCAGCTGGCAAAATCCAAATCCTTTTAAGTACTACTGTAATTGAAGTTGGGATAGATGTTGCAAATGCTAACACTATAGCCATATTTGGAGCAGAACGTTTAGGTCTTGCTCAACTCCACCAATTAAGAGGCCGCGTAGGCCGTAGTGATAAACAAGCTTATTGTTTTGTGATAGGTCCCAAAATCCCTAGACTGGTGTATTTTACTAAACACCAAGATGGTCTAGCCCTTGCGAAATTTGACCTTAAAAATCGCGGC
>JALVLD010000139.1 GCA_027033525.1 Candidatus Dojkabacteria bacterium | reverse complement strand
TGAACGCTGCGGATCTCCATGTTTTAAACTTTTCATTCTCTCAACAACCGGCGAAAAAAATGGGATAATTTTTTCTACCGCAATTCCGCCACTTGCAATCCTTCTAACCGTAATCTTTTTGTGTTTTCCCTGTCCCTTTATAGCAATAACTACTCCACGGAATGGCTGAACTTTTATATTTTGTTCTTCTATTTCTTCCATTGTTTTACCTTCAGCTAGGGCCTTTTTTAGAGCCTGTTTTTGAGCAGCAGTTAAACGTTGTTGAACCTTCATTTTCATTACTATCTTACTATACACAACGACTGTATCGCCCACGCGCACCTCAAAACGATGGTCTGGATGTTTCTGATCACCTTGAGGCTTATTAACTAGATATCTATTCCCAACCATATTTATTAAATCGGCATTCATGAATATTACTCCTAAATTAACCTAGCCTAGTTTAACAAAAATAGTCTTATTTATCAATATTGTCTATTATTCCTTATTCTCTTTTACCGAAGTACCCTTCCCTGGTTTTTCGCCCTGAGAATTTTGTAAATGCTCAACATTCTTTATTAATCTATCCATTAAATCTAACCACGCTTTTTTCTGCTTCTCATCTTTAAATTTTTGTCCGGACAACCATTGCTTAACCTTAGAATATACATCTTTAGCTTTATCGTACTCTTTATATTTAGTATAAAATTGCCCTTGAAGCAAAGCTACCTCAGCGATACGAGTCGGTGAATTACCAGCCTGACTGGCAAGTAACTTCAACAAAGACACTAGGCGTGCATAAGTTGCATCATTTTTCTTGCTTTGTTGCAATAGTAATAACCTAGCATACTTATACATTAGGTTGTAATCAGTTGGTATTAAATTAACTGCTTGCTCATATTTAGCAATTGCTAAACTTTGCAAAAGCTTAGATTTTTGCTGTATTCCTAGTCTATCAAATACAGAAGCAGTAATCGTATTTGCATCAGGTATCATTGTTTCGCCAACTAATTTATAAGCCCCCGTTAACAAATAATTTCTTAATTGCTCCACAAAAAGAGGATCTATTTTAAGGTTTTTAACTAAGGTTTTGTCAGAAAGTAGCATTACATCTAATTGATCCAATACTTGCAAACTTGCAATATCCAAAGTGCGACAATTACTGCAATAAGCCCTAGTTTGCTGAATATACAAATAGGCCTCTTCAAGGGTCTTAAAACGCTGAGCCCCCTTCTGACTTGCAGCTTCTACTTGACGCAGCTTAATAGCATAAAGTCCCTTCGTTATATATCCAGTTTTTACCACAACAAATGTCCAAAGCAATGTACCTAAAACAGCAATAGTGTAAAATGCGAATCTTAAAGCGTATGCCAACGGCTCATTTACATTTAATTTGATCTCCTGTACTTTATCTGTTGTTAGAACATCTGCAACAAAAATTAATAGATACAAAAAGAATAACGACCAAACACTTACCCCACTAAACATTTGCCATAACATAACTAACAAAGCAGCAACCACACTTAATCTAGAAGCTGTGTTTTGGCTTACGTGTAATTTTTTAAACAATAAAAATGCTATTGCTGCCCAAAACAACCCCCCTAGTATGCCAGTTTCAACAAGTAACACAACCAACCCGTTATAAACCACTTTCGCTAATACAAATCCCAAAATCCCCATAAGTGGCCCCAATTTACCGACCGACAAACCAAGTACAAGATTTTGCAGGATATTACCCCTAAAAATTCCCGGCAAAAACTCATGAGCTCGAATAGCCCTATCATAAGTTCTGTAAGCGACGAATAGATTTACATTTCTTAAAAAACCTGGGGCAAAAAACAATTTCTTATGAAAAAACAATACTTGTACAAGCATAAAAATTCCCATTAAAGCGAGAACACCTAGCGAGGCTAAAATTGACTGTTTTAGTCCGAATTTAATCTTAGCTACGTAAGCTATACCTAATACAAACAAGAGTACTCCCCACACAAACCCAAAGGTAATAGCAGTTATTGGATATGTTAAAAACCAAAGAATAATTACTAACATAACAGCTCTACTCCACAGGGCAGGTGTATTCTTCTTATTATTATCCTTAAGCATCAAAACCACCAAAAATAAAATACTTGTCAAATGTGCCAAGAGCCAAAAATTCGAATCAGGATATAAACTTAATGCCCCATAGCCTTGCAAATATACCAGATACATCTGACCTAATTTCACAGACAGTGCACTTAATATTTTTACAAAGAGTCCTGCAGTAAGCTTAAGGAATATCCCTAAAAAATCCAAAATAATCACCAAACATGGCAAAACCATTAAGAATAACTTAGTGGTCTGCGCCGAAAACTGAACAGTAAGCAATACTAAAGCCAATATCCCCAAAGCACCTCCAATTAAAACATATGGATGAAGATCAACAAATAATCCTAAATCCCAAAAATTGTAATTAAATAAACCTTTAAACCAAGCAACAAAAGTGACAAAAGCTAAAAACGCCAACACTAAATTAGTCAAAGGCATTTTATACAAAACAACACGATGCTTACGTAAAAACACTAATGGAAGTATTAAAACAAGTGCTGATACCACAATTAAAAATGCCAATTGTTTCGTAAAAACAACACTTAAATATGGAATAAGCAAAACACTAACTGCAAAAACAAGCCATAGACTCCCTGGCCAAAGAAGAAGCTTAAGATGCCTAAGAATGAAGCTAATGCTGAAGGTGTTTTCTTTTACACCACTTTCACTATTAGTAACCCTAGTTGCTCTACGCCGCGTTACTCGCTTAGTATCTGACACTTTTATTTTAACCATGCCTCAAATTTATTAACTTATATATAGTTATGTCAATCTTATTACAACAATATACCACGGAAAACAGTAAACAATCAAGTCTACGATACCTAGAGACTCTACAACAAATACTTTAAGAGTAAATCACTATCACTAAGAGCCTGTTAATCTTAACACCTTAACCTCTGACTTTCTTTATCTTTTCTAAGACAGACACTAAATTACATTTTTGGGTAAATGCAAAGCTACCAAACTTGCGGGGCCTGGATTCGAACCAGGACTTACGGCTCCAAAGGCCGCTGTCCTACCGTTAGACGACCCCGCAACAGCAACAACAGTATTATAGCAAAAAATCCTGAAATTTTGGCTTAGCAGTCTATCTACTTACTCTTTTACGCGCTACTACTTTACGCTTAGTAGTTTTTCCCTTCTTAACTGGCTTTTTCCAAAGCTTAAGTAGTCTTGTCTTTATTTCTGCAAGTTCTTTTTTATCCCACCTTTTCACTCTATTAAGAGCCTCAGTCACTTCATTAACTATTTTCTTGTATGCCTCTTTTGTTAAAGGCTCAAGCTCTTTGACTTTCTGTTGCACTAACTTTTCAGCCTCTTTATATTTTGTGGCAAGCTCTTTGCGCATCTCTTTGCCAGATTTAGGGGCAAATAATACTCCAAATGCACTACCAATAAAAGAACCCAATAATAGTCCTTTAAGAAAATTACTTTTCTTTGCCATAGTTAAAACCTGATAATTTATCTACTTAAGATATTATTACATTAAGTTCTTAGTAATTCAACCATGCCAGCATAACCTACTGCAAAAGCGTCAGCAACATCATCAACTGAAAAATTAAATTCCTCTTTAAACAACTGTCGCACCATATACTCTACCTGGTGCTTAGAGGCTCGCCCTTGCCCCGTAACAGTCTTTTTAATACTATTAGGACTCAGCTCCAAAATTTTTATTTTTCGATTTGCCGCTAAGAACTCTAAAACACCAATAACTTTTGCTATATTTAAACCAGTTTTCTTATTAACAGTAAAAAAAACCTTTTCAATAAACAAATAATTAGGCTTAAAATTGACAAGTAAAGTTTTAAAATCCCTTCCTAGCTCTAAAAGTCGTATTGGAATCGGCTGGCTAGCATTAGTAGTTATATATCCATAATCAAGCACATCAAAAGCTGAACTTACAACACTTCCAAGCATATATCCACACCTATCATAGCCGGGATCTACTGCAATAAATCTGAAATTCGCTCCTTTAACACGAAACATGCTTTTACCACCAAATATTTTGTACTTCTCTTAACTCTTCTAAAGTCTCTAACAATTTGCTTACTGATTCTAACTGTTCATTTTCTACCTTCTTGCCGTCTTCCTTCCAAAAAACTCGTCCAGCAAACAAAATCTTATACCCTAACTTTTCTATCTTAGCAGCAATCGAGGCCACATTTTTCTTGTCTAGCAAAACAGTACATAGTTCACCGTAAACTACATCATAAATATCTCCCAACTCTAATATCTCAAGAATACACTCATCGAGATTAATCTGTTGCTCATTTCTTTCCGGCTTAAATTTAATTGCTCCATATTCTTTAAATTGCCACATAACAGCGCCTTTGTCTGCTAGCGCCCCCCCTGCTTCGGCCAAAATGCTACGTAAATCATTAACTGTTCGATTCAAATTATCGGTCAAAATTTCAATTAACATAGGGACTTTCCCCGGGCCATAAGCTTCGTAAATACCACTATACATCTGGCCAGAATCTAATTCGCCCTTTGCCTTTTTAATTAACCTATCAATATTATCCTTTGGCATATGAACAGACAGGGCAAACTCAATTGCAGCCCGTAAAGCACTATTTATTTCTGGGTTAGGTCCGCCTTCTCTAATAGCACTTAATATCTGCTTAGCAGCACGCGTAAACTGAACAGCACGCTTTTTGTCTTCCTTCTCCTTTTTCCGCTTAATATTTGCCCAATGGGAATGCCCTGCCACTTAAAATACTCCTAGTTTATTCATTAAAAAAACCAGTTTTATTAAGTATTATAACAATATCCCCTGTTGTTAACAAAAAAGGTGGTCTTCCTTGCTTTACACATGCGTTCGGGATGTCGAATAAGTACCTAATAAATTGTAAAGTTTTATAGCCTGCGACCCTAGGCACATAGACTAGAGCATTACAACTTTGAACGCCTGCCAAAACAGCTGGATGTTCTATTGTGCCAAGTCTTGACACATCAATCCCGTATTGCCGCAATATATGCGAGCAAAAACCTCCATAACCATTCAAATTCGTCGCATTATACACTTCTACAAAAGCATGCTCATCAGCCAAAAAATCCAATTTATTAAAATTACTATATTGCAAAGCAAACGAGCGGTAATTAGTATAATATACCTCTGTCCCATCCTCCAATACGTACAAATTGTCTAGTACTGGCTTAATATGAATAGCTTTGTGACTCCGAATAATATTTACAATATCCTGTGCGCTTTTAATATTTACAGAGCTAGCCAAGAGCTTAAAATTTTTGTCTACAATTACAATAAAATTTGGAATGACCCCTGTCGTATAAACCAATTGTCGAACTATAAATTTTAAAGGTTTTATTTTTTCATGCTTTGCATAATGAGGTAGAGTAATAATTTGTGCAACCGGAGTATCAGTATTGTACAAAGAGATCCAATCACTGCCCTTCCAATACAAAATATTATTAGCTTTATACTTAGTAAACTCTGGCAAAAATTTTGAACTTCTTGCAACATTTAACAACCACACCATCTCAAGTCGGTCTTGCTTTGTAAGTTGTAAGACATAACCAGCCAAATGCGGCGAATTATCATACACTTTACGCAGTAAATTACATTTAATAAGCTCAGCTCTATGTAAATACCTATGCGTATTAATAAAGTTTATAACTGGCTTTACAATAAAAGCTCTTTTAGAAAAAGCTAAACGCAATAAAACTACTATAAGTAAAAATAAAATGAATACGATAACAAATCGTCCAAGCCTTTTTTTAAAAGCCCTTAATTTTTTTCTGTGAGAATATCTCATAAAATACTTTAATCCCCAACCCTTTATTATACTTTATTTTTAAGCTACACTATAGATATGGAACTTAAGGCTTATCAGATTATAAACTCGCGGGGGGTCCCAACCTTGGAGGTCGCAGCTTTATTCGATAACACACTTATAACGGCTTCTGTACCTCAAGGTGCATCTAAAAGCACTCACGAAATCAAATATTTAATTGACAAAAATACAAAATTTAATGGTCTATCTGTGTATAAGGCAGTTTTTGAACTTAACGATTATCTATTGCCCATGCTAAAGTCAAAACTTGGTAAAATCCCTCAAGACCAATTTGATAACATTATTAAAGAACTTAGCCCTTGGGGGAATATTCGTCTGGTTTTGTCATTATTGCATCTCAAATTAACTTCCTTTTTTTCGGGAACACCTCTCTTTAAAACCATAGAGGTGTTAACTAACACAAAAGCTTATCTTCCTACACCAATGTTTAATGTAATAAACGGTGGAGCTCACGCAAACAACAATATTCAAATACAAGAATTCATGATTGTTCCAACCGGTATAGAATTCTATCCAAAACAATTAGAGGCAGGCGTGGAAATCTTTATGCAACTAAAAAAACTATTGAAAGAAAAAAAACTTAATACAGGAGTTGGTGACGAAGGAGGCTTTGCCCCTAAGCTAAAAAATGATAAACAAGCTTTAGATTTGTTAATGTTAGCAATCAAGCGGGCAGGCTACAAACCGCAAGAACAAATTCATATTGCATTAGACGTAGCAGTTTCTATCTACTACAAAAACAATAAATATCATCTAAAACACCTTACCGGTACAAACGAAATTTCAGCCAAGAATCTAATACAATTTTACAAAGAGCTCGCGGATAAATATCCTATCCTTAGCATAGAAGATGGAGTTGCAGAAAATGACTGGGCCAACTGGCCAAACCTTACCACTACACTTATGAGAAAAAATATTCTTTCAGTGGGAGATGATCTAATCTCAACCAATCCCAAACTCATGACCAAAGCTATTAAAGATAACGCAATTAGTGCTGTTATTATAAAACCCAACCAGGTTGGAACACTAACGGAAACATTTGAAGTCATTAAAATGGCTCAGCAAAATGGTATAACTTGCATTGCATCTCACAGATCAGGGGAAACTAATGATCCTACAATAGCTCATATTGCTACTGGTTCTGCTGTTTCATTTATAAAAAGCGGAGCACCAAATCGCGGTGAACGTGTTAATAAATATAATGAACTTTTAAGGATACACCATTTGTATGGAATTAATTAGAAGAGCGCGGGACTCCTAATTCGTCTTTGATTGCCTCAAAAATTGCCTGCCACGCAGGGACTGCAGTTTGTGAAGCCAATTGATATTTTTTAGGTTCCTCTAAACGTACTAACATAATAATTACAGGTTCTCTATATGGAACAAACCCCACGAAGGTTGTGTTAACCTTGTCCTCCTCATAACCAATACCATCCTTTTTAGGAATTTGTGCAGTTCCTGTCTTACCTGCGATTTCATACACTCCTCGGTATCTTGCCCAAATAGACTGGCGCATAGTGGCTTTATACATCAAATAAGCTATGTGATCTGCAATATCTCTAGAAAAAACTGAAGCTGCAGCATATGGTTTAAATTTTATTTCCTCTTCAGAATTAAATACTTTTTTTACAATAAAAGGCTGCATGCGCACGCCATGGTTAGCAATTGTAGATAAAGCACTTAATACTTGGAGTGGTGTTGCAGAAACCATTTGCCCAAAGGAAGCTACTGCAATATCTGCTTTATTCCATAACTTATAATCTTTGAGGTATCCCGTTTCTTCATCCTGCAACCCAATATTTAACATATGCCCAACCCCTAATTTCCTAAAGTATTCATACATAGACTTGGCACCTAACTTTAAACCTATTTTCGCAGCACACACATTATCTGAATGCTCTAAAATCCCTAATAAATCAATCCACCCATACCTAGCATATGCCCAGTTATAAACAACCTTATCTAAGACCTTTAGTGAACCCGTATCATTGCACTTAAAATCTTTATTAATTTTTTTCTCTTGCAAAGCCATAGCAAGAGTAAGTGGTTTTTGAACTGATCCATACTCGTACACACTGGAAACCGCCAGATTTTTAAACACTCTAAAATCTTTGTATTCCCAATATTTATTAGGATCATAGGAAGGATAGTTAGCCATAGCCAAGATTTCACCTGTTTGAGGCACCATAACAATGACACTTCCACTTTTTGCCTTAAACTTTTTAACTTGCTGTGCTAAAACCTGCTCCACCTTAGCTTGCAAACCACTGCGAATACTAAGCATTATATTCTTACCTTCCCGCAAAACAGCTAATTTATATTGACCTCCTGCAATAGTTTGTCCACTAATACTTTTTTCACGTTTAGTTACACCAGCTTTCCCCTTTAAGTCTCCCCAAAAAAAACCTTCCACTCCATATAAACCGACCGAATCACCGCGGATATTACGACCGACAAATCCTATCACATGGCTTGCCAGCTTACCATTGGGATACATCCTTTCAACATTTTGCTTAAAATAAACTCCTATTAAGTTTGCTCTTTGTATTCGCAATTTTTCCGAACGCTGTAATCCTCTAGCGATTACTAAATAAGCCAACTCTTGCATT
>JALVLD010000138.1 GCA_027033525.1 Candidatus Dojkabacteria bacterium | reverse complement strand
GTTAACCGATTACAGCTTAGCATTCTCAGCCATACCAGCATACAATATTAATAAGTTTAGATCAGCAGGTGTTCCATATCATCCAAGGGAGGCAGGTTATGTAGGGTACTTATTAAGTATAAGTAATAGTTTGGTGTATTTTGCAGGAGATACCGATAATATAGAAGAGATGAAGCATTTAGCGGGGAAGGTAGACATAGCGTTTTTGCCTGTTTCTGGGAAATATGTTATGACCATTGACGAAGCTGTAGAAGCGACCAAGGTAATAAAACCAAAAGTTGTAGTGCCAATGCATTATGGGGAAATAGTTGGTGACCTTGACTATGGAGAAAGATTTGCAGATAAGTTAAAGCAGCAAAATATTAATATTCCTGTATATTTTTACAAATCGCGATAAAATATGCCTTCTCTTGACTTCGATACATTTATTAAGCGTTTAAAAAAAGCAAAGGTCGTTGCCGTTGTGGGTGCAACCGTTAATGTAGAAAAGTATGGGTATAAAATCATGCATGAATTGCTAGAGACAGGGTATATAGTGGTGCCAGTGACCCCCAAATATGAGCAAGTCCTAGGGGTAAAAGCCGTGGCTAAATTGCAAGATATAAATAGGCCGTTGGATGTTGTTGTTTTTGTGGTACCGCCGCACGTTACGGGCAAAATAATTAGAAAGTTGCCAGCAGAAGCAAGAAAGTGGCTTATTTGGTTGCAGCCTGGGAGTTATACAATTAGAGAGACTACTTTGCTAGAACAAAAAGGGTTTGACTATGTTGCGGGCTTTTGTATCTTAAAGGATTTTTTGCTGCAACTAAAAAATACAAACTAGGTTGCCGCTTGTTTTTGTGTGGTACAATAAGGTATGCTCAAAAGGGTATTTAGCGTTATCGCTATTTTTATCGTTAATTCTGTCTTCCTGGTGGGTTTTCCTGTTGTTGCAAAAGAGCAGATTACTAAAAAGGTAGATGTAATAAATCCACAGGTTGTAGGCATTGCAATAAAGCAAGGGCAAGATAAACTTGCCGAGGTTATGTGGCAGGCCTTTGTGGATGTGTACGGTAAGCAAATAAAAACATATAGTCCCACTATTCCTCTAGAAAGACATGCAGTGCGCGCACTCGTACGTACTTATGTGATGTTGGTGGATATAAAGAGCAATTCTGCCCATGTAGTAGATACATATGGCTTATACAACGGACCCGAAGCACACGGGCTTTTGCTTACAGTACCCCAAAGTGCGTATTTTACAGATTTAAAAAGGTTTCACTTTACTAGCGTTGATGCAATTTCGGTTAGGTATATAAACTTCGCTAAAAATATAAGTGGGAATAAATTTGTTACAGAAGTACGTTATTTTGGCAAGTTGAAAGAGCCTCTGTTTGTTATTAAGGGGGGCGACGCCCATATTACTTTAGGAGGTCCTACAATTTTTCAATTTTTTTATAAGCTAGAAAATATTTTTGAACACATTGGTAACAAAGTTGTACTAGATACAGTAATGGCAGCCAAGCAAGCCAGTGTTTTCCCTCAGTATACGCAGTTTATAGTAGCAGTCCCAAGCGGTTATGAAAAGCTAAAGTTTTATTATGTTGATGACGCAGGTACCTTATCTAAGGTACAAGAGAAAGATTTTGTAGTTAGTAAGGTCGATGGTTATAAAATTGCGTCCTTTGTTGTAGGGCAGTCTTACGTATCAGAAGGGCAAGTAAATGTGCGGGTTGAATATCCAGATAATGTGGTAGCAGCGCTTACTAAGTCTCGTGAAGCCAGGTCATGGGAACAGAGGTTAAGCAGGAGGCTGTTTTTATACAACGTAATGTCAAAATCTGCTAAGGCTGTAGCAGTACTAGCCGTTATATTGCCTTCAATTTATGCATTTATATTATGGAGACGGTATGGAAAGGAAACATTTTCAAAGGTATATGCACCAGTGTATGTTCCCTCTAGTAAATTGCAAGAATTTAGTTTTGGAGCATTATCATTGCTATATAATTATGAACGCAATGGCGCTAAAAGATCGATTACCAGGGGGATGGTGGCAGATTTGTTAGAACTCGTGCGTAAACAAGTTTTTAAATTAAGCAGTCAAAAAAATGATTTAGGTATTACTACAAAAGTATTAGAAATAAATAAAGGGTTGGATAACTCTATCGTAATGGGGAAGGCTGCTTATAAGTTAGCATCTTATATTCAGGATAAATTGCAGCGGCTTAAGAAGCTGTACTTAGACGAGTTTATATTATCGGCGAACATGGCACGTAAGTATATAAAGGCAGCCGAAAAAGAACTTAAGGATGCAGATATTTATGACAACATTTCTATGAAAATAAAAAAGCGACTGGGACGTATCGCAGGCGGGCTTGTCGCTGTGGGAGTTATATTGTTTTTTGTCGCAGATATTATTAATTCAGTTTTGGGGAGTTTTACAGGCGTGGATATTGGTTATGAGGCATTCGTCTTGTTAGGTCTGAGTTTAATTGTGGGTGGAGGGATTAGTCAGTATATTTATACAAAGATGCAACGATTAAACAGAAAGGGCATTCAACTATATAAGGAGTTATACGGTCTTAAAAAGTATATACAAACAGCTGAAATAAAAAGAATTCAGTTCCTAAACGATCCGAGTAAATTAGTTGAGCATTTTGAGGTCTTGTTACCATATGCCATCATATTTAAGCTGGAGAAGAAATGGCTAGGTTTATTTAAACGTATATTAGCAGAGTATGATATAGATTCAAAGACAGTCCGATCAGTGTATTTGTATAATTTTAGTCCTAGCGATGTACAGGCTTTTGAAGGTGCTTTAGATAGTTTCGAGTCAGCAGTGGGCAGCGCTATAAGGACAGTTTCTAGTTCTGGTGGCAGTTTTAGTTTCTCTGGTGGTGGAGTTAGCTCTAGCGGGGGCGGCTTTTCTGGCGGTGGGGGGGCTAGTTCATGGTAGCCCTGCGGTTTTGGAATTGAGGTAGTAAAGATTTGAGCTTTAGAGGAGTGAACTTGCCTTAAAAGAGTTGAGATAAAAAATGTGTGGGGTTCCTGCCATAATAGTTCAGGAGTATATATAGAATCTAAAACGACTTTGATTTTATGGGACGACACAATCTTTTTACTTAAGTATTTCAGTAAAGTGTTTTGTACTAACACGGTTTGTGTTTTAGGAAGACTCTTAGTATAATTTAAGACACTATGCAACAGTTGAGCTTTTCTATTATCAAAATTTGTTTGCATAGTAAATTTTTTTTTGTTATACTACCTAAGTTTTATTAAAAAACTCATGAGTTACGCCCATACAAGCAAAAAAAACATAACCACAACTAAGGACAACTACGTTGAGATAACGATTAATCCATTGGTAGTCCTAGTTGTTATTTTGCTTGCTATTATATCTTTTTACTTTTACAAGAACTCTCATGCCAATGGTTTGGATGTAGGGAAAAGGAATGATTCCTTAGCAGAAAACGTTGATACTTCAGATGTGGCTGGGCCGGTCTTTTCTGCAAAAATTGGTAATTCGCCAGTTATGGGAAGGGCTAGTGCTCCAGTAACAATTTTTGAATTTAGTGATTTTGAATGTCCGTTTTGCAGGGCATTTTATTATGGCATCCCCAAACGAGTGGAGCCAGCATGGGAACAAATTAAAAAGAATTATATAGATACTGGTAAGGCAAAATATGTGGCGAAAAGTTTTGTGGCTGTTCCTGGCCATAATCCGGCAGCCCAAAAAGAGGCCCAGGCAGCATATTGTGCACACAAGCAAGGCAAGTATTTTGAATACGCACACGAATTGTTTAAAGTGGCGGGGAGAGGAGGCGCAGGCGCTAATGGGAGTTTTGAGAAAGGCGGAGAGGCTGCATTAAAAAAAGAGTTGATAGGATTGGCTAAAAATTTGGGTTTAGATACGGGGAAGTTTTCAGCATGTTTAGATAGTGAAGAGAGTCTGACTTTGTATAAGGCAGACGAGCAGTTCGTACAAACAGTAATTTCTAAAGAAGCCGCTGCTGCAGGTGAGCAGGGTTTAGGAACACCAATGTTTATTATTTGTAAGACACCTAAAGATAATAATACCGTCTGTAAGGGGAAGGTTTTAATGGGGGCTTATCCTTACAGATATTTTAAGACCTTGATTGATGATTTATTAAAAGGCAACTCTAACTAATATATCTGTAAACAATATATGGCAAAACCTATAGAGCGTATAGATTTGTCGCTAAACAAATTTATGCTTGATTTCCCGGGGTTTTACGATGCTCACTTTCGTTCTTATGAGAGATTTCTGCAAGAGGGAATACGAGAGGCATTAGAAACAGTGAATCCGATCACGGATACTTTAGAAAAGATGTGGAAATTAGAATTTCTAGATTATTATTTTAAAGAGCCTCCATATACACTTGAGCAATGCATGGATTACGATTTAACTTATGCAAAGCAGATGTTTGTAAAGGTTAGGCTTACTAGTTTAAAAACGGGTGAGACTCAAACACAAGATGTATATTTTGCAGATATTCCTATTTTAACAGATGGTGGCTATTTTGTAGTAAATGGTGTTGTGCGAATGGTGAGGTTGCAAATAGTGCGTTCCGAAGGTGTTATATTTCACGAGGGGAAGAACTCAGTACCTGGTTCTATAAATAGGTATGTTGCACGGCTTATTCCTCGCAAGGGCGGCTGGTATATGTTTGATATTAGTAGGAAGGGCGTTATAACCGTGGCTCTTTTAAGGCAAAGAGTTAAGGTTTTGTATACAACTTTGCTTAAAGCACTTAAAGGATACACAAATGCAGAAATAGAAAGATTGTTCGCTGATATAGACAAAAAACATGGTTATATAAAGGCTACCTTAGAGCATGATAAAGCAGCAAATAAGGAAGAGGCAATTATGCAAATTTATTCTAAGTTGCGTCCTAATGAGCAGGTTACGCTTGATAGAGCAAATAGATATATTAGGGGCTTTTTCTTTAATACAAGGAGGTTTTACTTGGGGCCAGTAGGGAGGTATCAATTAAATCAAAAGCTTGGCCTAACCTTTAGCGAGCCTAAAATTCATGTTAAAGACTTGGTAGAAATTGGTCGTCATCTTATTAAGGTGAATAATGGTGATGCAGCCCCAGACGACGTAGATAGCTTAATGAATCGTAGGATTAGAACAGTAGGCGAAATTTTGCAAGAAGTTATGGAAGAGGCGATGATTCGTTTCGAGCGTAATGTAAAGGATAGAATGAGTCGTAAAGGCGCGGATGCCGCATTAAAGCCAGCAGCTTTTGTGCATACAAAGGTTGTGTCTGCACAACTAGCCAATTTTTTGGGTTTAAATGCGCTTTCTAAATTCATGGAGCAACAAAATATTTATGGACATATAGAAGAGCTGCGAAGAGTAACGGCTAAGGGCCCAGGGGGCTTGACAGGTAAGAATGCTGGTATTAGTGTACGTAATATTCATACGTCACATTATTCGCGATTGGGGCCTGTTACTTCGCCAGAAGGTTTAAATGCGGGGCTTATTACTCACTTGGCAATTTTTGCAAGAGTAAATAAGTATGGATTTATAGAAGCTCCGTTTAGGCGCTTAAAGAACAAGGTTAAAAACAAAGTCGATGCGTTGGAAAACCGTATCCTAGCAGAAGATCTAGAAGTTAAAGGAAAAACAATAAAGAAAGGGACATTCATAGACAAGAGGCTGGCAAAGCAAATCGCTTCGGGGATAAATAAGAAGGAGATTAGAGTGTATCCTTTTTTAACAGATAAGGTTGATTACTTTAGTTATCATGAAGAAATGGAGCATTATATTGGCTTATCTACTGCTCCTCATGATGAGTATGGTAATTATTTACCCGGCTTCGTAACTGCTCGGCACAATGGTGAGTTTATGTATGTAGATTCTGCTTTAATGGATTATGTAGATGTACGTGCATGGCAGATTGGTTCTTTGGGGTTAACCTTAATTCCGTTTGCTGACAGAACATATCCATATCGTGCAATGATGGCTTCAAACATGCAGAGACAAGCAGTGCCACTGGTTTTCCCTAAGGCTGCACGTGTTGGTACTGGCATAGAATCACTTGTCGCTAAACATAGTGGCAAAATGGTGTACGCTGAAGATGATGGAGAAGTTGTGCACGCAGATGCTAACTATGTAGTGGTTAAGTATAAGAACGGTAAAAAACGCGAATACAGGATAGATAATTTCATACGTACAAATGATAATACAGTGGTTACGCAAAAGGTTAGGGTCGTGCCTGGAGAAAAAGTTAAAAAGGCAGACATTTTAGTAGATGGGCCAAGCATGGATCATGGTGAACTCGCTCTAGGGCGAGATGTGCTTGTAGCGGTTATGCCATATGAGGGTTTAAACTATGAAGATGGTTTTGTTGTATCAGAAAGACTTTTAAAGGATGATGTATTTACAAGCTTGTATATCAAGCTCTATACTCAAGATTTACGCGAAACCAAGGTTGGTCCAGAAATTTTAACTGCAGATATTCCAAATGTTAACTATAAACTTTTGCGCAACTTAACAAGTGAAGGTGTAGTTCGTGTTGGAAGTATTGTAGAAGGGGGAGATATTTTAGCAGGTATAGTATCGCAGAAAGCGGAAAAACAATTAACGCCAGAGGAAGTATTGCTTAGGGCAGTATTTGGCGAATCTGCAAAAGAAGTGAAAAATAACTCACTTAGGATGCCTCACGGCTCACGAGGCGTTGTTATAAAGACGCAAGTACTTTCGCGCGAAGATGGAATTTCCTTGCCAGCCGGAGTCTTAAAGCGTGTTAAAGTTTGGGTGGCGGAGCTTAAGAGAGTGTCGTACGGTGATAAATTCGCCGGATTCTATGGAGATAAAGGAACTGTAGCACGTATAGTACCAGAGGAAGATATGCCATTTTTAGAAGATGGTACCCCAGTGGACGTGGTTATGACGCCACTTTTGGTAAAGCGTATGAATCTTGGTATTTTGTATCAAATTATGTATTCAACAATCGCGGAAAAATTGGGAGTACATATAGCAGTGCCTAACTTTGAGCCCCATGACACAAAGTGGATTGATAGTGCAATAAGTAAAGTTGGCTTAACCTCCTTGCAAAAACAAAAGGTTTACGATGGAAAGACCGGTAAGCCATTTGATAATGTGGTAACGGTGGGTTATAGAAACTTTATGAGGTTAAAGCATATAGCTTCAGATAAAATGCACGCACGGTCTACTGGTCCTTATTCGGTTGTAACACAGCAGCCTGTTGGTGGTAAGTCGCATATGGGAGGAATGCGCTTTGGTGAAATGGAAGTTTGGGTACTTGAAGCTCATGGCGCGGCTTATACTTTGCAAGAAATGCTCACGATTAAGTCGGATGATGTTAGAGGTCGTACCGCAGCATATAAAGCTATATTGCAAGGAGAAAAAGTAAAGATGGAAAATGTGCCAGAGACATTTAATGTGCTTTTAAGAGAGCTAAATGCTCTGGCAGTGCGCGTTGACGTAGAAACAGCAAAATTAAAGGATAAAATATTGAAATAAAATAAATAAAGGATAGGATATGGAAGACATAAAGTCTTTAAAATTTTTACTTGCATCTCCAGAGGATATTTTGACTTGGTCTTATGGAGAGGTAGAGCTGCCAGAAACAATTAATTATAGAACCTTGCGTCCAGAGCCAAGGGGGCTTATGTGTGAGAAAATTTTTGGCCCTACCAAAGACTATGAATGTTATTGTGGCAAGTACAAGAAACCTAAGTATAAAGGGATAGTATGTGATAAATGCGGTGTAGAAGTAACAACAAGTAAGGTGCGTCGTGAACGTATGGGGCATATCAAACTTGCAGCCCCAGTGGTGCATATTTGGTATGCTTACGGAGTTCCTAACAAATTGTCTGTTTTGTTAGATATTCCAGTAAAGAAATTGGTTTCGGTTATTTATTATATACAATATGCAGTTATAAAGGTTAACGAAGATGAACGTGCAGAAACAATAGAAAAAATCAAAAAACTTAGGGAAGAAAAATTACAGGAAGTGGAGCAATTCTATAAAGAGGATTTAGAGGAAGTAGACAAGAGATACAAGAAAACAAAGGATAAGATAAATAGCGGTAAATTATCTGAGTCCGAGGTATTAAAGCTTGAAAGAGAGCTTGAGAAAATTGCTGCGGAGAGAGCTAGGATAAAACGGACGATAGTTGAAGAAAAAGAGGTGTTAGAAGAATCATTTAAGAAACTTTTAACTTTGGCACGCAATGTTGCTTACAAGGATATTCTTTCTGAGGATGATGTAATGTTATTTGATGATTATGGAGTGCGTTTTTTTGACGTGGAGATGGGGGCAGAGGCTATTAGAAAATTATTACAAGGATTGGATTTGGAAAAAATGCGTAAAACGTTGCGCAATCAGTACAATGCTGCTACTCGGGCTGCCGATAGAAGAATTATTGAGCGCAAGTTAAAGTATGTTGAGGGTTTTTTGAAGAATGGTACAAAGCCCGAATGGATTGTGATGGACGTTTTGCCGGTGTTGCCTGCAGATTTAAGGCCAATTATA
>JALVLD010000137.1 GCA_027033525.1 Candidatus Dojkabacteria bacterium | reverse complement strand
GCCTATAACAACGCTAATGCTATTCAAGAAATCGGTACGACAAACAACCTAAGAAGAAGGTTTAAGCTCTTTAGTTTAAAGTACAGTTGTAATTGTAAGCTCGTTTTTTTTGAAGAATATGCAAGCAGTAAAGAAGCCAGTCTCAGAGAAGACGAGTTATTAGAATTGGAAAAAACGGTTGTAGAAGAGTTGGTGATAAGTACCAATCCGATGCTTATTGATCTAATGGAGACACAAAGTAAATAAAAAGTTTAATAGTTCATTCAAAAATAAATATCTCAGAATAATATGAAGACAAAAATCAATTATAGAAAAGCAGTCTATATGGGCGTATTATTTTTTTTTCAAATAAGCATTATGGCACAAACCTATGTGCCTGATGATAATTTCGAAAACTATCTAGAAAATAATGGTATGGGAAACGGTATTCCGAATGACAACTATGTTTCCACAGAGAATATTGAAAATGTTTTAGTTCTAGAAATACCTAACTTGGATATTGCTGATTTAACAGGAATCGAAGGTTTTTCAAGTCTGCAATCATTGAATTGCCAAAATAACCTGATAACTTCAATAGATATTAGCAACAACCCATTAGTGGTACTACAATGTAGCAACAATCTACTTTCAAATTTAGATGTAAGTGAAAATTACACTTTAACATTTTTAGATTGTAGTCACAATAATTTGACAGCAATCAACACAGATTATTGTGAAAATTTGAAAAATTTATCTTGCAGTTTTAATCAGCTGACTACGATTGATTTAAGCAGCAATTATTACTTAGAAAAGTTATATATGCAGTCAAACCAGCTTACAACCTTAGATGTAAGTATAAATTCGTTATTAACAGAACTAAAATGTAGTGAAAACCAAATTAACAACCTAGTTTTCGGAGCAAATAACGGTTCTATTGAAGATCTTTACTGTAATGATAACTATATTGATGAACTTGATATAAGCCATATTAATAGTTTAAAAGTATTGTATTGTTACAATAATAATTTATCAAATCTTGATGTCACTAATAATCCCAATCTTGAATTTCTATTTTGTTCTGAGAATAATTTATCAGCTTTAGATCTAAGCAACAACACTCAAATAAAGTATCTTTATTGTAGTTTGAATAATCTTAGCCAATTGGATATAAGTGCGCAAATTTTATTGGAAAACCTTGTTTGTAAAAACAATAATATTTCAGAGCTAGATACAAGTACAAATATGTATCTAGTTCAAATACTCGCTGGTTATAATCAAATAGAAGTGCTGGATTTAAAAAGTAATCCTTTTCTTGAAATGGTCAGCTTAGATAATAACGCTTTGACGTCATTAGATATAAGAAATGGTAATAATGAAAACATCACTTATTTTTACACAAAACAAAATCCGGAATTAACTTGTATTTTTGTAGATAACGTAGCTTATAGCGAAGCTAATTGGGACTTAATTGATGATACATCACATTTCGTCAGTACGCAAAGCGAATGTGAATCATTACATATTGACGCGCAAAACACTTCTCTTATTAGCGGTATATATCCTAATCCGTCACATGATATAGTTTACTTTGATTTAAAAAGTGAACAGCCTTATTTAGTGAATATCTGTGATCTTTCCGGAAGAATTATTATGGAAAAGGAAGTTTATCCGCAATCAAAAGTTTCTATCAATATAGAAAACTTAAAAAAAGGAATTTATCCACTTCTATTAATAAACAAGAGTACATTAAAAAAAATCACAATGAAACTAATTAAAAATTAGCCAAAAAACGATCAAATAGACTTAAACAGATTCAAGTATATAAAACTACCATTAACATACATTATTAAATACTTTATTAATTTTAAACACAAACACGATGAAAAAACAATTTTTACTATTCATTTTTACCATAAGCCTTAGTGTGGCTTATGCACAGAATCAAGATGCGATTAAAAGCGGTTTGAATCTTCAAAATCTAGAAAAAACCGCAAAACTCAAACAACTTTATCAAGAAGCAAAAGCTATGGAAGATGTGGCAACGGCAGCTGAAATCAATGCCAACAGAGAAGCCATAAAAGCAGCATGGCAAGAAACTAATCCGGCGGTTGCCACTTTGTACAAACCGGTTGATAACGGCGGTGCACTACCTGAAATAGAAGAAAACGTACATATCAATGGGGTACACAAACCCGCTGTTATCAAACCCAAAAGACCTGTTCTTACAGGGGATTCCAGAGGGGTCAAATCATGGGGTGTAGATGCTAATTTGCGTGAAGATTGGACAGATGGTATCGATATGGATGTGACAAAAAATGAAGGAGTCATCTATGTAGCAGGTTTTGTAAATCTTATTGATTTTGGCGGAGACAGAGATTCATTATATGTTTATAAATCGGAAAACCATGGCGGTTCATTTAGTATTTGGAAAACATTGGCTTTCACCTCACCGATAAGAAAAATGCAATTGGTTTCAATCGATCAAAATGCCGGAGATGAGTATTTAGTCTCCTATATTTTAACTGATTCCCATACTTTTCAAGCATTTCGATGGAATACCGATACCGGAGATATGACCGCTGAAGTGATTGCCTCTGATATAATTGACTTTGATGTAGATAGAAATTTCTCAACAAACACAAGTGGTATTCGAGTTATGGGTATCTATCAAAAGTCCAATTTTACACTGTTTGCGGCGAGAAGTACTGCAGGAGAGTACGGACTGAGTTGGATAGATGAACACTCATTGGGTTTTGTCTATGATCAAGGGAGTATATGCTATGGAAAGAATGGAGCCGTTTATATAACGGGAGTGGGGCATAATACCGGAAATCTTGTCGCAAATGT
Organism: Candidatus Dojkabacteria bacterium; assembly: GCA_027033525.1. GTDB lineage: Bacteria > Patescibacteriota > Dojkabacteria > JALVLD01. The sequence goes on along the minus strand of JALVLD010000137.1, from coordinate 160 downwards.
AAACACAAATTATAATGACCCGGGCTTTTGGGGGACTTTTGAAGCATTAGAAAGTGGCAGCGTCAAAGAATCTGTAAATCCGGTAATTATTGCAGCTAGAAAAGATTTGACTGAAGATTATGTTATTGTACAAACTTCTTCACGAGATGCAGGCTCAGAA
>JALVLD010000136.1 GCA_027033525.1 Candidatus Dojkabacteria bacterium | reverse complement strand
GTACTAAGGGAAGCAAAAATCCATAAGCAAATATTGATTTAGTTTTAACTTGCAAATTAATTCCTATAAAAGTTGGTTTTATTGCACTTAAGATTCCTAAAGCAATAAAAATTAAACTAATTGCTAATTTAAAACCAATTGCTAAGGGATTAGAGCCTATAAACTTAACCAACAATCCAATTGCTGCGAATCCAATACTAAAGCCTGCTATAAATTCTAAAATGCGAAAATATCTAATTTTTGTTTTAGGTAATGCTAAAAATAAATAACTAATTATTGGCAATAAAAATGCAGAACAAGGCATAAAGCTTAAAGTGGCTCCTGCTAAAATATATACTAAGATACTTGCCATGCTATAATATATATTAATCAACTCAATTTTACAAAATAAATTAAAGCAATTTTACAATGGATTCCAAAACTAGAATGTTTTATATACTTTTAGCTTTCTTTGGTTTTTTAATACTTTTTGGTGTTGGTTCAACTCTTTATTTTAGATGGCAACGGCATTTATACAAAACGAAATTTAAGGAAGAGTTTAACAACAATAACATTACTCCAACCCCAGACCTAAGTAAAAAAATTGAATTCAAACTTCCAGATAATACTTTAAACTTACTAAATGAACATATTAATGATTATAAAGTCTCTCGCAAAGCAAGTAATTTGTTAGAAATCCACTATAAAGATTCTAATTACATTCTTACTTTAAAATACACACATAACCCCTTAACCGAGCCTTTTTGGGCAAAATCTAAAAGTACACTTGGAAAACTATATTATCAAAATTTTTATTTAGTTGAACCCTTTTTGCAAAAAAATAATAAGAATACATTGTTTATTGCAATTAGAGTGCCAGATAAAAGATGTGAAGATACCGGAACGCCTAAACCAACCAACGGCGACTACAAATGTTTTTATGTCTCATACTTGTATCCCAAAATTCAAGTCTCTATTTCTAGTGCCCAAAATACTCCTATAGATACAGGAAATCAAGAAGTTAAGGCACTTATTGCCTTACTAAAACACCCTAAACTTTCCATTGATACAAAGCAAACCTCATTTATTTTAAGTGATAAATCTGCAGGTGCATTCAAATATAGTATAGATATGCCATTTTTCTGCGACCATGCCAAATTACCTGGAAGTGCTCTACCGACAGAAATCTTTGTGTGTAATGGAACACTTACCATGAGCTTTGCCCTAAGATATGATCCAGAATGGGTACATGTAGATAAAAAACAACTTAAGGTGTTTACAAGTAAGCTTGGCAACATTATAGAATTTTCTTTACCAGACGATCCTAAAGCTTCTTATTTTAGTTTGCAAAGGCATTATCAAGAAAAGCTTGCTTGTAAAAGTTTAGATAAAGAAGTAAAACCTCCTTGTGCATCAAAAACATTAAATTACAAAAAAAGTATTTTGGAAATTAAGTGTCTTTCCCGCTCGTATGATGAAGTTTGCCAAAAAATTGTAAGTTCATTAGTAATAGAGTAGGGTAGAGTAAAGAGTCTAGGATGTGGGGCAAAAATGCCCAATGGGGATTGTCTCCAAACTCCCAGCGACGGAAGAATGTTTAAACAGAATTTCCGCGTTTTTGCCCCACTTACCCCCACCCCAAAAATAGCAAACCCTTTATAAAAATTCCCAAAATAAAAGCTTAAACAGTACCAGAATAAAACGATAGCTAGTGTTTAAACGTTGTGCCACTTCCCTAAAACGCATCAGATATAAATAACAAACCACAACCATACGCTGTTTTCACTACGCGATTAATTCGTCCTTGTTACCTACTTATTCTTTGTGCAATTTCTTCTTGTAGCTCTTTTACACTATCTATACTTTCTAAGTACTTACGTGCAGGCTCTAAAAGCATTATTAAATGTTCAGCAACTGCCTGCTTTAAATCTAAAGGATGTAATTTACCTTGCGCAAATATATCTTCTAGCTCTTTATATGTTTCTAAATGTAAATTACCTCCCCATTTAGCAGGTCGCTTAATATCTAATTTAAAACCTAAATCAAATACAAACATTTTTGCCCACGTAAGTACTGGATTGTAATCTATATGTGCTTCCGGACAAAATGCTTTTTTAACCTTACGCAGTATGTCATCAGCAGTATCATTTAAAAATATAGCTCCTTCTGGCTTAGATTTGCTCATTTTCATATCTGTAATAAGTTGCTTTACTTCTTCTGGGGTAATAGGCCATTTGGGTGGAGCAGAAAGCCCAGGTGCTAATTTGTGATGTATTGCAATTGGCTTTATTTTATTACCTTGACTATCGATAAGAGGCATTACACTCATTTTTAAAGCTACCTGCCTTGCAATTACATGTGCTTTACGTTGATCCATCCCTGCATGTGCTATATTGCGTTGCATTGTAAAGATGTCTGCTACTTGCAAAGGAGGGTATATTAATTGAGCAAAATCTACTATTTCACCTGCCTTTCTCCCCATTATTGCAATACTACGCTTTACACGTGCCAAACTTACATGTTGGCTTGCTTCTATAAAATTAGCCCAGTGGTCAGGATTCTCTGCATACAAATCGCTTCCTAATACAAATTTAATTTTATCTGTATCAACTCCAAGTGATTTCCCTGCAGCTATCATAAAATGCTTAAAACTACCTAAAGCTACTTTTTTAATAAACTCGCGATCTCCTCCTAATTTATGATTTATCCAGCTATGCCAATCTGCTAAAAATATTATAATTTCTGCATCAAGCGCTAATAAATCTTTTATTATTGCCATTGTTATAATTCCAGAGCCAATATGTGGATTGCCAGAGATCTCAAAACCTATGTAGTGCTTTAATTTAGTGCCAGAAGCAACTAATTTTTCTAATTCTTCAGCATTAATAATCTCCTCAATTAACGGATTATTTAATAATTTTTGCAACTTATTTGAATTTGCAGTCATAATATTTTTTTCTTAAATTAAGTAAGTAAGATAATAAAGACAATAGGGGAAACTATTTACAGTAAAAAAGATTTAAACGTGTTTTAAATTCCATAATATTGTATTTTAGTAAAGTGCTTAAATTCTTGCAAGTTTATGCTTAGGGCCCCAAAATTTTTAAAGGGATGCTCCCTTGCGGTTATCCTAAATATTCCCAATACCCTAAAAATTCCTTTTGTCCATGTTTGCCTAAAATTGGGCTTTGTACAACGCCTTTAAATTTAAAATCTATTAAAGCCTTTTTTAATTTGTTTATAGCTGCTGTAGTTTGGGAAGTAGTATTACTTAATTTGCCACGCAATGCTTCAACTTCAAATTGTGGTTTTATTAAAACAATTACTTGAGTTCCCTTTTGCATCCAAACTTTTATTTTGCCTAAAATTCTAACTACAGAATCGCGTGATACATCAATTGTAATAAGTTCTGGTAAGCCAAGTTTTAGATCTTTAGGTTTTAATTTTGCAGCATCCTTTCCTTCTATTAAAATAACCTTTTTATTTTGTTTTAATTTTGGTTGCAATAAACCAATACCTTTATCTACAGCATACACATATTTTGCACCAAAAGAAAGTAGGCAATCTACAAAGCCTCCTGTAGAAGAACCAATATCTAAAACAATTTTATCTGCGACTTTAACCTTAAAATATTTTAATGCAAATTCTAGTTTATACCCGGCACGGCTAACGTATTTAAAAGTTTCCAAAAGTTCTATTTTATCGCCACTACTAACAAAGTAAGCTGGTTTTACAACTATTGTGCCATTAACTTTAACTTTTTTATTTAATATTAGTTCTTTTGCATGATCTCGCGAATTTACTAATTTTTTTGCAACTAAATATTTATCTAAACGAATTTTAATATTGGAACTTAAAACTTTATGCCTTGATGTGTTTTGCATTATCATAAGGTGGTGTGCAAAAGATTAAAACTTTTAAATCCCCTTGCCATGCAAACGGCTCTTTAGGGGATATTATTAATAAATCCCCCTGCTTACACACGATCTTTTTATTAGAAGTAAAAAGGTATCCATTCCCATCTAAAATATAAGCGAATTCTGTACATTCTTTATTTAATACCAAACCTTGCCTAGGATACCTGCCCTTAATATCAGCAATCGCCATGCTCCCAGCATTAGAATCCCCAGGATATTCATAAATAATTGTAGATTTTGTTGGAACAACCTTAACAACTTGGCTTTTAGAAACTTTCTGAATCATAACTATATTTTTCAAACATTTTAGTTTTAAAATCTGCCTTGTAAACAACAAAGCCTAATTTTAGTAAGTTTTGCAAATAGACATCTAAATCTGAATTAATTTGAGTAATCTTTACATTGCTTTACAAATTAAATAGACAACGTCTGTTATAAGCCCCATAACAATTGAATTGGATCTAAGCAAAGTATTAATATCTGTAGCAGAAAAAAATGAATACCTAGGTTGTCCACTCCCATTTTCCCCAAAGTTCGGCGGATGAGTATGCATAGACATTATTCTAAAAATTTCTATCTGCTTAGGCAATTTATCTTTATATACACTTGTTTTAAATACTACATCCCCATTTATTTCAACTATTTTATTAAAATACCCTTTAGTTGTGCTTGGCTCATATCTAACTTTTAAATTATGTTTAGAAAACACGCGAGACTCTTCACCACGGATTTCCTTAGAAAACACTAAATCGCCATCTACCCAAAATAAACTTACTTCACGCTCGTGTCTATCTTTGTAAGTTAAAGAATATAACCACTTTACTTGTTGCCAAAAATATGAATTAAAATAAATTTTATCTGGAAGCTCAAATGGAGATGGCAAAATATTTGCATTTTGCCACATTTTTAATTTTGCAACCAATATATGATAGCTCCATACATTAGAATGAGCAAAAACTTTTGCGAGATATTTAACTATTGAAAACATACAAATAATTATACCACCCTTCCTATTTTCTATTTATAAATGGGTTTTTATAAATAAATCTCTTAATTTTACTAACAACCTAAGTGCGCTAAAAAGCCAAACAACTATTATGTCTAGCACAAGCAACGAACTAAAAAATATAAAGGCTCTTGGATATTTTTGCAAAAGAGAATAAGCTAGCACATATGTGATAATATATAAAACAAAAAATACATAACGTGCCGGAGCGCCATCCATTATGCGTCTAAAATTAATTATATTTGCAACCAAAAACCAATAAAGAACGAGACTAAATCCCAATACATAAGTTGGCAAAACGATCGTTCCTTGGTGTAATACGCACCATAATATGGGCAAACCAAAACGTAAAACATGTGTAAATCCGTTAGCTAAGTATCGAATAAACCACTGCTTTTTAAAAATCAAAGTATAAATTATATTGTAAATTATTGCCCCTATAGCTATGCTTAGGCCGTACCAATCTCGTAATAACACAAAATAAAGGGACCCCCCGACTAAGTGAAATAGCAGGAAAAAAACAGCTTCTTGCCTAGAGACTTGCCCACTTACTAATGGTTTGTGCGACAATGCTTTATCTAACTTGTCTTTAGGATAATCAATTAAATCATTTATTATATAGACTGCATAATACATAAACTGAAAACCCACCAAGAAGGTCAAAAATAATATACAGTTGTGTCCGGCGTAACAGGGGCCTAAAAATTGCTTAAATACCCAAAATCCCCAAAAAGCCTGTATCAAATATATTGCCCGTCCAGGACGCGATAACGATAAAAATTTTTTAAACAAGGAGCTTTTGAGCCCCCGTTTGCCTACCATCCTTTAGTATAATCCCCCTTAAGTGCTTTATCAAGCCACCGCTTACGATTCGCATCCTTTTGTTGCTGTTTAAGTCCCTTTATTTGACGTTTCTCGATCTCTCGAATCTTCTTTCCACTAACTTGATTACCTGTGTCGACTGTTGCCACTCCTGCCTGCTTTGTTGAAGATATAGCCTCTTTACACACATTGGCCGGACAATTCAGATGGCAGACATTTACACAATGCGTATACACTAAACGTTGGATAACCTGCAAATTATGGTGCATACTATCTATACTCGCAATCTTTGCACGTTCACCATGCTTATATGACAGTTTAAATGCGCCTAAGGAAATTAACCATTCTTCTAATGTACCAAAGGTGAAATTATTTTTTAAAAATCCATAGCCCGCATTAGCATGCATAACACCAATATTATAATATGCCCAAGACCTAACGCACGATAACGGAAATAAAGCGACCTTCCAATAATAATTAGCTGCTACTTCATAATTTAAATGATACATAAAGATAGTACCTAGCTGATACTCGGCCAAATTACACACTCCTAAATCCAAAATAGCTCCACCTTCTAATAACCTTAAGGCTGGTTTTTCTAAATTAATTTTTGCTAAAAAACTACCTAAACTAAAAAGGATAAAATTGACAAGTATTAAATTTTTCAATATCCAGATCAATAGCCGCCTCCCTGAATGTTTTATACTCTTGTTATATTTTAATCTTATAGAAAAATTCATAAATTAAAATATCAAATATAAATAAAATAAAAAATATTGTAAATAACACAACCAAGAAAGGATAAAGTTCACGTTTAACCACTAACTTATTCTTAATTGCCTTTTTTGCCTTTGCTTTATAAATGGTGCTTACCTCCGCAATAACATTGTCTGTATTTTGCCAGTAAAAATATTTTGCATCTTTATTTTTCGCAGCCAATTCTCTCAAAAACCCTTCATTAAGTCTTGTCACGACAGGCTTGGCACTGGCTGGATCCCGTAGTAAGAACTTTTCTCCACTCGCTCCGTCCCCTACCTGAAATTCTATATTAGCACCTTCTCTGGTCCCCACGCCAATAATAATAAACTGCTCGTATGTCCTAGGGTTCAACCTAACCATCTCACATTTAGCCTTGACACACTCACCATCAGAAAACAAAAAAACAATTGGCCTTATCTCTTTATGTAATTTCTTAGAAGCCACGGCTAAATACTTGGCTGCAAATTTTAAGGCCCCTGTCAAATCGGTACCTTTAGCATACGTAGGGTACTCAGGCTCCAACGCTTCCACAAAACTTAATACTGTAGAGTCGTCAAAAGTAAATGGAACCATTAACTTCGGCATCTCAGTAAATAAAATCAAACTGCTATATGCTGGATAATTAACCAATAGTCGACGGGTAACCCCCTTTACAAACTTTATACGTGATTGCCCCGCAAGATCTCTAGCTGCCATGCTCGCCGAATTATCAACAACAAACAGATAAGCTACATTCGCAGTCAACTCGCCTTGCAGGGTCTGTTCCACTCCTAGATGGGGACGCAAAATAATGACTATACTCACCACCCATAAAAAAGCTACCAACAATAAGATAATTATCTTTACCTTATTTATGTTAGACCATAATCTTGTAGTTTTAAGCCTTGCCAGTCGTGTAAACCACAAATAAATATACATTATTAACATAAAATTAAATAACCCCACAAGTAATAATAAAGCCCCTCTCATCCCCAATTTAATCTTATTTTAAATGCCATAAGTATAATAAGGCTTAAAAACCACCCCAGCATAAACGCTTCGGGAGAATCGTAATAAAGATTCTTGGACGGAGTTTTTATACGTTTTTTCTCTAAATTGGCGATCTCATCTACAACTTTTAAAAATTCCTCCGACCTATCTACAAAAAACGCCTTCCCAGCTGTAATAGTAGCAACTTGTTGTGCCTGCTCAATGGCCGAATGTGCCTTTAAGCTATTAACAATAATTGGATACACCTTGACATGATATTTGGCTGCCAAACTCGCTGCTTCATCTAAAGTATATTTTGAGGTCACTGTTTGCTCCCCATCTGTTATAACAATTATTGCTCCTCGCTTATTTTTAGGTGCCTTACTCACTGTATAGTCTGGAGGTTGTAGTTGGGCTAACTTAACTACAGCATACATAATAGCTTGGGCGATATCCGTACCTCCTGTCTTGCTATCCGGAAGTAATGGTAAATCCATCTGGTCGGCCAGTTTGATACGTTCCTTTATAAGCTCGTAATCTCTAGTTAGGGGGATTTGCAATAACGGATAATCTATAAAAATGATAAAACCTATTCTGAAACGTTCTCTCGGAAGGCTACCAAGCAGCCTCATCAAGGCACGTTTCGCTATATCTAACCGCGTATTCCCAGCCCCAGTAAGTATATTCATAGACCCCGAAACATCTAACAAAATATACACATCAGATAAACTCTTATTTTCCGTCAATCTATATAATTTCTGAGGCCTAGCGGCTAGAATGGTGGTAAAAAAAATAAAGGTTGCAAAACTTATAAATAAAATAATATTCTCTGCTGCTAGGACCCTTCCAATCGTTACAAAGGGATCAAAGCCAAAATATTTTTTACGCCTCACAAATAACCACACTATACTGGCCACCATTAGTACAAGTATAACCCCACCTAGGGCGGGCCATTTTAAACGCATTTTAACCGTTTTATAATATTAATTAATTTTTCTATATATATTTTGGCTAACGGATGCCTACTGTACAAACGTACGTACAAAGATTCCAATGCTACTTGAACATCCTTAGAAACTAGCGGCCAATGTTTTTTCAAAGGCGATTTACTTAAAAGGAAGTAGCCAGACTTACAAGACACACATAAAGCGACTGCTTTATA
>JALVLD010000135.1 GCA_027033525.1 Candidatus Dojkabacteria bacterium | reverse complement strand
AAGCAAAACGGCATAAATGACCTTAATAATGCAGTAGTATTTATAGCCACAGGCAATACCCATATTATAATTGACGACAATAAAAACAAAGACTCAAGCACAGACGGCCCAAATGGACAAGGCATATTAGGCAGTGCGTCAACTAAAAATATGGACATAGTGCAGGCGGGCTTTATAATTTTAGACAGTAGCACGTTTAAAGACATACAAGGTGTAGCAGATGGAACAAGAGACAATTACAAAGATTCTAATGGAGACTTTGACAGACTAGTAATACAAGGCTTTTTATATTCTCAAAATTTACCTACGTTAGAGCGAGATTTAGGTATAGAACGTGGAAGTGGCCATATTTCCAACGAACATTACCCAGCAGAATGGTTTATAAATGATGCCAATTTACTTAATATTTTTGCCCCCCTCTGGGGCCGCAGAAAAATACAGACATTTAAATGCGGCGTGGTTAATTATCCATTGTGCGAATAAAAGTAAATGAGCCGTAAATTAAATGAAGCTTAGTTAAAATAAATAATTAATAATATGTTAAATGAAATACTTAAAAATCTGAAACTTACAATTATTGGCCTGGTTGTGGCTTTTATAGCATATCTTATGCTTAACCCATTTGTTATTGTGCACCCAGGCCAGTCTGCTGTAATGGTTAGGCTTGGCAAAATAGTGGGAGTTTATGGGCCAGGCTTACATTGGAGAATTCCGATTGTTGATAAACCTGTATTTTATAGCACTCGCTTGTTAACTTATGAAACTTCCGATAATCCAGCTGAAAGCCATGCAGATTATACAGATTACCCTGTAGATACAAGTACAAAAGATGGTCAGCCAATACATATTAAATATACAGTTAGGTTTAGGGTGGATTCAACAAAATTAGCAAATATTTATAGTAATTTAGGAGATGAAGAAAGAATAGTTGAGCGCATTATTAAAACAGATTCTAGAATAAATGTCAGGGTTTTGGCAAGAGAATTTGAAGCTCAAGATTTATACAGTGGTAATGTTCTAGAATTTGAAAAGAAAGTAGCAGATGTATTAAAGCAAAATTTTGCAGAAAAAGGTATTATTTTAGATTATTTTGGTGTTAGAGGTATAGAATTTAGTAAAGATTATGTGCAAGCTGTAGAGCAAAAGCAAATAGAAAAGGAGAAAATCTTAACAGAAAAATATAGAGCAGAACAGGAACTTTATAGAAAGCAAGCTAAAATTACTCAAGCTCAAGCAGAAGCAGAAGCCCAAAGATTACTACAAAAGAGCTTAACAAAACCAGTTTTAGAGCGTATGTGGATAGAAAAATGGGACGGTCACTTGCCAAAGGTTGCTTCTGACAGCGGCCTAATTTTAGATCTTAAGGATCTTAAATAGATAGTCTGATATTTTGGCTTTGTGAACATTTATAATGGGAGGGCGCTGATTTCCAGCAAATGTTTGATTATAGATTAGAAGTATTATAAGGTATAATACTTTATGGCAATGGATAAATCGCAAGATAGTAATAATAAGCAATTTAAAGATAGCGTACAAACAATAGACATTTTTGATTTTAAACCCTATATTAAAGAACCAACAACTCGTTTTGCACCTAGTCCAACAGGTAATCTGCATATTGGAGGTTTACGCTCTGCATTATTTAGTTATGCGCATGCAAAAAAGATTAATGGTAAGTTCATCTTAAGAATAGAAGATACAGATAGAAACCGATTTATTCCAGAAAGTATGTATACATTGCTAGAAATTTTAAAATATTTCGATGTTTCTCCAGACTATTACCCAACAACAGAGCAATTTATACAAAGTGTTAACAATGATTTTAGATGGTACACAAATGATTGGGCTCAACACTTAGACGAGCTTGAAAAAGTAAATATACAAGATTTTAAAGACATATTTGTGCAAAGTTTAAGATTACCAGTTTATCAAAAAATTGCATGGTATTTAGTACAAAAAGGATGGGCATATTTTTGTTTTTGTTCTAAAGAGCGTTTGGAACAAGTAAATAAACAAGCTGTAAAACAAGGTAAACAGCCAGGATATGATGGCTACTGCAAAACTCATTATACATTAGAGCAGGCATTAGAAAAGATTAAACAAGGAGCTAAACCAGTAGTGCGTATGAATTTTGACAAGCTAAAAGAACATTTAGGAAGTAATAAACTAGTTTATGAAGATAGTCTTTTAGGCAAAATAGAATTTGACTTAAACTTACAAAAAGATGGGGTTTTGTTAAAGTCCGACGGATTTCCAACTTACCACTTAGCTGTTATAGTAGATGACTATTTAATGAATGTACATACAACAATACGAGGTTACGAATGGATCTCTAGTATTCCAAAACATGTTTTAGTGGCAACTGCTCTTGGAATAGGGGATAAATTAAAAACTGTTCACTTGCCTATAATTTTAGATCCTAAAGGTGGTAAGTTATCTAAAAGGTCTGGCTCTGTTTCTGTTTATGGCATGTTAAAGGAAGGGTATTTAAAACAAGCAATATTAAATTACTTAATGACTTTAGGCGTAAATATTGTAAAAGATGGTGAAAAGCCAATATTTGGCATGGATAAATTTATTCAAAAACTTGACATTTATAATATTAACACAGCAAACCCTATTTTTGATAGACAAAAACTATTATGGATGAATAAAGAATATTTAACCGAGTATGATTCTTATAAGTTTGCTCAATACTTTATAGAATGGTTAGGGAGGTTTAAAGATTATGCATTAGATTTTATTATGCATAATTGTGGAGAACGAATTTTTATTAATAAGGCTTTATGTAATAAGGAGTTTTTGATCCGGGTTTTAGATAGAATTGCACAGAGTTATCCGTATCCATTAGTTAATTTATTAGATTTAGCAAAAGTTAGAAACTATTTAGTGCAGGATATTTTATTAATGATTTTGCCATATTATGTTGTGGATTATACATCGAGTGGTGAAAGTCAAAGTGTTGACACTGCTGATAATATACTAACCCCAATAGATTATAAA
>JALVLD010000134.1 GCA_027033525.1 Candidatus Dojkabacteria bacterium | reverse complement strand
ATAATCAAAATTTTTGGCTAATGCATATTTTAATGCCTTGTTTAAATTTAATTGTTTGAGCGAGATTTCTATTGCAATTGTTTTGGTAGTGTTTAATAGTTTTTTAATTTTATTTCGCACTTTATCTGCAAAAGCATAATAGTCTACAGTTTGGTTAGGTTCTATTTGTGGCAAAAATATTTTTATTGTTGGTGCAATTGTATCTGGGATTAGTTTCCAATTTTGCAAAAATATTTCCATGGTTGCATTTCCAGGTGCAAAGCCTATTGCAGGCATATTATTTATTCCAAAGATTTCACTTAAACCATTGTATCTGCCTCCACCAAACATTGCCCGATTATTATTTGGGTTTAGATCAAAAGCTTCAAATACAATGCCATTATAATAGTCTATCCCCCTTACAATTGCAGGATTGAATTTTATATATTGTGAATACCCAATGGCTTTTAGCATATTAAAAAGCGTGATAAGACGTTTGTATTCAGTATCTTCTGCTAGCTCAGGAATTAATTCGGCCAGATCCTTTAAGTTTGTTTGTAATATATTTGTTAAAAATTCAATTTGTTCGTTTGTAAGTTTGGCTTTAGACATAAGTTCAGCTTTAAATTCCTCCGGGGTAAGTTTTGAGTATTTATCTATAATGCGTTGGACTATTTGTTTGTTTGACTGGTTAGATATTTTGGCCAATATTTTGTCCATTAGTGGTCTATTGTTTACGTATATTACGAACGAATCTTTCGGCGGATTAAATGTTAATATAGATTCTGTTGCAATTTTTAGCATTTCAAAATCTGAGTTTATAGAATCGTCACCAAACATATCAATATTAAATTGCCAAAATTCACGAAATCTTCCTGCCTGAGGACGTTCGTATCGCATAAAATTTAGTATGCTAAAAACTTTTATAGGTTTAGGGGTAGTATTGTAAAACTTAGTTACTAATCTGGTTATAGACGGTGTAGCCTCTGGTCTTACTGCAACTTCGCGTCCGCCTTTATCTTTAAAATTGTATAATTCTTTGTTGCCTAAATCTTCGCCAGATTTTGCACGGTAAACATCTGCATATTCTAAAAGTGGAATTATATATTCTGCATAATTATAGCTTAGTGCTAATTTTCGCCATTTATTAAAAATATAGAAAAGTAAGTCTAGGTTTTCTCCAATATAATCTTTGGTTCCTATATAAGGTTTGTTTGAAAGTTTTATATTAGAATTCATATCTCATTATACTATTTTATTTATAAATTGGGAAAAAAGCGCATGGGCACAATATGGAGTACAAAACTAGGCGCGATGATAAATATTTAGCCGAGTTTTAAATGTAATTGGCATAAACAATTATAGCATAAAGTTTGTTAAGATGTAGGTTCAGGGACAGCTATGAACCAAGGAGCCTGTTTTATGTCGTAGCTTGCCAAGAACCTTTGTACGCTAATAAGGGGTGATTTAGTATTTTCTTTTAGATGAATAACCAGTGGCAATTGTTCATTAGGATGTTTGGAATTATAATCATTTAGAGCAAGCGAGATACTACGTAAACGTTCGGCGGTTAGAGGTGGTTCCAACGGGAAGTCTGTAGCTATTGTGATTCCGTTTTCAAATAGTAGTCTGAGACAAGTTTCTTCTTGACAGAAATCATTAAGGTAGGTGGCTAGTCTGAAGTATGTGAATTCTAGTGCCCATATGCAGCGTTTATATTGGGCAAGTTGAGTGACTCCTTCATGAAAAAGGGCAGATATGGTGGTGTTAATTTGTGCTTTTGGGGCGGGAGACTGTTCAGTTGCTATTTTTTCCATCCCTAGGAGTAGTGGCAAATCTAAATGAAAGGAGATAATAGTAGGGATTCCTGTTGGTTGGGTTTGGTTTGCCAGTTCTAATATACGATTTAGTAATTGCGTCGGCGTTATGTCTGTATCCGGGATAAGGATTTTCCCTTCTTGAGCGGACATTGTTAGTAGTGAATTAGGCATTTCTGGAGTATAGAAAAAAATGGGATTAGGAGGAATGAATGGTGCATTAGGTTTTTCTTGTATCGTAGTACGTGAGATGACAGTTAAACCTGGTACAGGCGCATGAATGGCCTTCCTTTCACTATGTAAATTAGTATTAAAGCGGGCCATAGGGCTGAGTTGCCAAGCTGGTTGGTCAGCATCTGTAATAATACGGTGATGCTCACCGATTATTTCGTTCGGTCTTGGCATAGTTGAGCTTTTATTTTGTTATATTCTTCTAAAGTGTTGAAGGTATAGTTTTCTGAGAGAGGAGACGGAAGTATGTTAACTTTTAGGGGAAGTCCTGCTTTATAGAGTGTATCTATAAAATCTTGTTCCCCAAAAAAGTACCATCCTTTTTTGAAAGCGCTTGTTGATATTTTATTTATGGCTGTTTCAATGGTTTTACGTTTCAGAAAAGATAAACCAAGGTACTCTCCACAGCTGTACGTTGTATTTGTAGAGCATTCATACTTATAAAGCAAAATTTTTCTTTTCCTAAACACTATCCCCAATAGTTCTTTAGTTCTGCTATTAAAGAGCATGTTACAGTTATTGCTTTTGCGAGCTAGCAGCTGGTCTTTCGGTTCTGCAAGTAGTCTTTTAATAATTTGAGGTATTTTAGGAATGAATACATCTCCGTTTATCCCTAAAACATATGGTGTTTTAATATACTTATATGCTTTATGTAAGGAGTAACCATGGCCTTTAGCTGGGGCATAAACCAGGCGTATATCCAAATTAGGGAAATAACGCTTAAATGTATTCTCAAAGAGTCTGCGTTCATAAGAATATGTTATTAGAATTTTAAGAGTGGTAGAGATTTTTTGCAGTTTACTTAGAGTATAGAAAATAAATGGGCGGTTACATACAGGTAAAAGTGGTTTAGGGGTGCGAGTTGTTTTTGGATAGAGACGTGTTCCTTTTCCCGCAGCAAAAATTATAATTGTTAAAGCATCAATTAGCATCCTTGAATTTTATCATATTCCCCTTTTCCGTGCCCATCCATTTTTTGTAGATAAATTAGAATATTTAGGAGCAAAATTTGAGGTGGGAAGCTAGAAA
>JALVLD010000133.1 GCA_027033525.1 Candidatus Dojkabacteria bacterium | reverse complement strand
GCCTTTAATATTCCTTTTTTCAACTCTTTTGCTTTATTCGGATCCAATAAAGTTTCATCTATAGAGATATTCACTATTTCCATTTTACCGTTTAATGTAATTTTCACTAGACCTCCTTTATAATCGCCCACTACTTCGATTTGCCCCAATTTTTTTGACTGTTCCATGGCCTGCTTGGCTAACTTTCCTAATTTTCCAATTTTTCCAAACATTGTTGATTAAATAATATTTTAAATATATTTAAGAACTTTAAGTCTTTTACTCTTACTACTACAAATAGTTTATCATATTTATCTAACTTGCGTAATTTTTTGCCTACAAAAAGCTTTATTATACGCCTTATCTTATTTCTAATTACGGCTTTTTTCTCTACCTTTTTGGAAATAATAACCGTAACTGGCATATGCTTAATTCGGATATTCAAAGAAAGTCTCCTGAAAACATAAATGTCTCCGCCAAAATGTTTACATTTGTGGACTAAATACTGTTGTTTTTTCTCAAAAAGCAAGCGTAGTAATAACTTTTTCCTTACTAAGGCCATTTTGCATTCGAAATATATGAGATTTTACTCAATATGTCAATTAATATAGCCACTCATAGGCGTTACGTACTGCATCTGCCAACTGTTCAGGCTCTAGCACACCAAGCTCCGTTATAAAACCAGTGATAAACTCCCGAGGAACTAAATCGAAGGCTGGATTAATTATTTTTAACCCCTTAGGTGCATCTTCCCAAACTTCTTTTGCATTACGTAATTCTAATTTTATGGGACTGTACAACGTAGATAAATCTATTTTTAGTGCTGGAGTTACAATATACAAAGGCTTTGCAGCAAAATAAGCTGAGATTCCCATGGAATAACTACCAACCTTATTAATTGCATCCCCAAACACTGTAATTTCATCTGCTCCTAATAACACAGTATCAACTGGATAGAATGAATCATCCTTAATAAAATACGCTGCTGCACTATCTACAATCATTATTGTATCTATCTTTGCTTGCAATAAATTTCTAACAGTTATATGCCCTTGAAACAATGGTCTTGTCTCCGTGGCAATAACTGTTTTGGGTTTATACGCATTCACACCTTTAATTAACCTCTCTGCAGTAGATGAATGACAGTGGGTAAAAATAATTCGCGTGTCCTTTAATATATCAAAACCGTTTTCCACTATCTTATTTTTTGCCTTTGCAAGCAAATCTAAAAATTCATGTGATAAGGCTAGTAGTTTTTCTTTTACTTGCTTAGAATCTGTTATGCTACCATACTTTACCTTAATATTGTATAGAACATATTTAACTCCATTTTTTGCCAAAGGTTCATTAGGTCGTATATTCGCCAAAAGCGAGGCATAATCCTCATATAGGGCTAATAGCCGACTTCTATCCTCAAATTGGACAGACTCAAGCCACTGTTGCATAGCACTAAATACTGCAATAGCAACGTTAGTTGCGCCCTGAATTTTTATAGAAATAATATCTTCCCCCACCTGACGAATAATATGGGGTAATTTTTTATCAATAACGTTTCTTGTAGTAGTACGTTTAAATCGTACTTTTTGCATGTTAGATTTCACGACTGGGGCAGTGCCGGTATCTTAATATTTTAACTATAGCAAACCTAAGATAATTTTACAAGTCGGTACACAAATACAGATGCCTTACTAGCCGTATTTTCCACATGTAACTTAGGCCGCCAATACACAGCGGCAAAAACCACGCTCATTTCCATTTTGACGTTAGTGCCTATGTACCTAACACCCGACATATGCCCTCAAGCCATACAATTGCTCCCTAAAATAATGTACAATCACATATGTATACTTCGCGCCAGCAACTTGCGTCAAAACGAATTTCTGAACTGCTTACCAACTGGCAACTCCCCACACCCTCCAATAACCAAAAGCAAGCGGTATTTTTTGATGTAGATGGTACCCTAAGCCGTCAAGATAATTTCGCTACATTTATTCGTTTTTTAGCTCTAAATAAGATCATTCCTTCCGACCATGCCCACAGAATTATTAAGGCACACAAAAACTACAGAATTCGTCGCTGGAGATTTAAGACTTTTATTAAACACGTAGTTACTGCTAACAAATTATTAGCAGGACTACCGCACTGGCTATTACAACGTATGTTAAGTCTTACATTCGAGGAATTCGGCGCTACTTATTACATCTTTACATATAATCTACTCAAAGAACTCCAACGCAAAGGATTCCTGTTAATTGCTGTCTCCGGCAGTCCGGATTTTATATTAAAATACTTTTTTTAAAATAATTAAACTTAAAGTCAATTATATTTGGAGTACAAAATTTATTTTCCGTAACAACTACTTTACAGGCGAAATAGACACGCAGGTAATTAAAGATAAAGGCGCGTATGTACGTAAAGAAGCTAAAAAATTACACATAAACCTAGCAAATAGCGTAGCCTTAGGTGACACAGGAGACGATATTTCCTTATTTAAGGCTGTAAAACGCAGCATCGCTGTTAACCCCAATTTGGAGCTTGCCTTATTTTGTAAAAAATATGACATCCCCATGATAGTAGAACGCAAAGACATAATTGCCACAATAAAGAATTTATAAGTTTGCAAGGGGGCGGCGGCCTTCGGCCGCCGCCCCAATCCTTCACAACCCTACTTACTTTTTCTTTATTATCTTAATAGGCACCTTCAATGCTTTTGCAACTTTCTTTTTGGGCAATTCTATCTTTAATACACCGTTTTCAAATTCAGCGTGAATTTTTGCTTTAGAATCTACTTCTGTTGGCAAATTAATAGTCCTACTAAACGCCTTCTCTATTTTCTCTTGAATATAATATTTACGATCTTTCTCTTCATCTTTTTTCTCTATACGTTGCCTACCACTAATACGCAAAGTTGATTCGTCGAGCAAGGCTACATCTACATCCTTAGGCTCAAAACCTGGTAGTTCTGCTTCGACAACTAGCTTGTCGCCCTCTTCATATAAATCTATATTAGGGAAAATTGTCGCAGGGCGCATATTTATATCAAAATCATCCCACATATTTGCAAGCACATTCCAAGGGTTCCAC
>JALVLD010000132.1 GCA_027033525.1 Candidatus Dojkabacteria bacterium | reverse complement strand
CGATGAACATGACGAATATGGCAATTCTATAGAAAGTGATCCCACTCGTGTTTTAATGCAAGGCAAACGAATTAAAAAACTAGAAAATATCAAAAAATCCATGCCACTTCCTAAAGTATATGGTCCTAAAGATGCAACACGTGCAATTGTGTCTTGGGGGAGTATGAAATGGCCAGCAATTTATTTGGCAGAAAAGCTAAACTTAAATAAAACTAAGCACAAATATGCTGTAATACACTTTACTTTTATGTATCCTCTAAATTATTCTAAATTGCAAAGATTATTTGCAAAATATAAAGAAATAATCTTAATGGAGAACAACAGCACAGCCCAATTAAAGCACGATTTACAACTTGCAGGAGCCAAAATTACAAAAACACTTTTAAAATTTGACGGTGAACCATTCTTTATTAATGAAGACATAAGTTAACCTATGGAAACTACATGGTAAACATAACAGATTACAACAGTGAAATAGTACCTACCTGGTGCCCTGGTTGTGGTAATTACGTAATCTTAAGCGTACTTAAACAAGCCCTTGCTGAACTTAATATCCCCCCTTACAAGACTGTAATTACATTTGATATTGGTTGTGCTGGAAATGGAGCAGATAAAATTATTGCAAATAACTTCAAAGTATTACATGGCAGAGCTATACTGCCTGCAATAGGTGTAAAATACACCAACCCAGAGCTTACTGTAATTGCTGATATTGGCGATGGCGGTATGTACTGGGAAGGTGCTGCTCATTGGATAGCAGCTGCCCAAAGAAATGAAGATATAACTGTTTTAGTACACAACAACCAAATATATGGCTTAACAACCGGACAAACATCACCTACAACCGAAAAAAACTATCCTACCAAAACTTACCCCACTGGTACTGTAGATGAACCAATAAATCCAATAAGTGTTTCTATTGCTGCTGGAGCCAGCTTTGTTGCAAGAGGTTGGGTAGGAGATCCCTCCCACCTAAAAGAGCTTATTAAACAAGCAATCCAACATAAAGGTTTTGCTATTGTAGATATTTTGCAAACATGTGTAACATGGAACCATTTAAATACACTAGCTTATTACAAGGAACGCGTATATAAACTAGAGGATACAAAATACGATCCTACAAACAAACAACTTGCTTATCAAAAAGCAGAAGAAGCTCACACCACAAACAAGGTACCTATTGGAGTATTCTACAAAGCGGATAAACCAACAATTTATAAAAAATATCCACAAGTCCTTAAAAAGGCTGGTTTAGCTGTTAAAAAGCGCGGTTTGAAAGAACTTATTAACAATCTTTAATTCCCATTAATTCTTAAAAGTGCTATGCTAAAGATAACAATTACTAAAAAAGCACAACGACAAACTTTAAGTGTTACTATTACCAAAGATTGTACAGTTAATGTAATTGCTCCTAAATTTGTTTCAGATGATTATATTTATAAATTCTTGCAAAAACATAAAACATGGATAGACAACAAAATAGAGGAGTGCAAAAACTCCTTTGTGTTATACGAACATACAGATATGTGGCCCTTGTGGGGAAGTTACCATCCAATAAAGCTTGTGAAAAATGCTCCCCAACCGATCAAATATTCAAAACCATATTTTTACATAGATACAAATTTATTCAAACAAAACAAATCAATATTTAGACGACAAGTTTATTTGTTTTATAAAACACAACTAAAACCAAAACTAATTCCAAGGCTTCGTGTTTATCTTGGAGCAATTAACCAAGATTTTAACAAACTTTTTATAAGAAACAGCCTTAGACGATGGGGGAGTTGTTCACCTTTAAAAAATCTAAATTTTAGCTTTAGATTAGCCTGGTTACCATTACGCTTAGTAGACTATATAATTGCCCATGAAGTAGCCCATTTGGTATATATGAATCATTCAAAAGCTTTTTGGGGACTAGTTGAACGTTTAGATAAACATTACAAAAAACGCAGAAAAGAACTTAGGAAGTGGGAAAGAGTAAGAGTGATTTAGATTGTACAACATTTCGTACAACACATATGTATAATCTCCAGAGTCCAAAAAGAATAACCGTAATCACAAAGACTTTAAGCACCTATCCGCTTTATCAAAAAGTATCTCGGAATATCCCCTCTTTTTATTGCCTTCTTATAATAATGAGTTTGCACTAAATTAAGTTTCTCTGGAATATATTTCCCCTTTTCTATATCAACGCCTTGCTTTTTTAGACATAAGCAATTAGCAATTTGCTCTTTTATAAACCTGTAATAATCTAAATGGTCTGTAACAATAAGCAGCTCCCCTGCTGTAGATAGAATAGACACTGCTTTACATAACCACTTACAAGTAATTCTGCGACGCTTAAAATGTCTTTTTTTATTCCATGGATCCGGAAACATAATAAATACTTTATTCACAGAATTGTTTGCAAAAAGTCTTAACAAATCTTTATATCCATCACTTTTAAATGCAATTCCGTTGGGATATTTCTTTAAAACATTTGCAGTTTTTTTATAAAAACGACTCTTAATCTCAAAAGTACATAATAATGTATCTAAATTACGCCTGCTTAAAAATTTGGCTAATTCTCCATGTCCTGAGCCTATCTCTACAAACAAACGTGCTTTCCTAAACAATTTTGTAGCATTTACTTTATATAAATATCTTTTTTTAAATAATTTTTTGCAAAAAAATAAAATAGAAAAATTACAAAACAACCCTAAAATGTACTTAAATACAAAATCTATAGCCTCTTTAATACTAGAGTAGAGTAAAAAATAAATCTTTTTTAACCTACGCTTAAATAAATTCATCATTAATTTTACCGCATTAAAATTTCTGAAGTCGAGATCGGCTGTTTCATAAAAGAAAAATGTATCCAAAATGTTTTCCACATAGCAGTTGCACTGTGAAACTCTATCTGCTGTGTTAGTAACGGAATTGTATCACTGCGATACATTCTTGCCATGAAGGGTGTATAGCATAAACACACCTTTACCAACCTACGAAATTTGTTTAAGCCTTTCTAAATACACTTGCAGCTCTTTGGCAAGACGCGTAGCTTCGGCCTCATCGCCTTTTAACTCGGCAACTGCTATTTTTTCTTGCAATTTCCCAACTTTATCTGACAAACATAAAATTCTTACACGTTTATAGACATCTTTAAATTCAACGATTATATCCGGAGTAAGAGTAGTGCTTTTCCCTTTGAAAACAAAACCTAAATGCAAAATAACAGTCATTGTGGCTGGATCTAACTTTAATGGTTCTAGTACATTTAATTTAAATTCTTGATCAAACTTACTGCTGAAAATCTCATTTAGCTTCTCTAGACTAATATCTGGCCCAAAACGACTTTTTATTAACTGAGCAATCTCACTAACAAAATCTCTTATAGACGAAAGAACTTTATAATACGCGGCCTCAAAACACTCTTCAAAATCTTCAATTTTGTCTAAAAGTAGAGTAGCTAACACAGGAAAAGCAAGTAACATTCCTAAAAAATAATCGTACGGTGTTATAGAGTCCTCAGATTTTTCTGAATTTTCCTTTTCTAAACTTCCGACAAAAGCTTTATTCTGATTTTCCAGCGCCTCTCTCAAGGTGTCTGCAGGGATATCTAGAGCATCTGCATACATTTTTAAAACCGATTCAACTTTAATTGGCGAAGCATGTTTTAAAATATCTAAAACTTGAGCTAGTTTTGACTCAAATTCACTATATGAACCATACTCCAATATATCCTTTAAGCGTATAAGTTGAGATTTAAAAAATTCTTGTTTATTTACTACTGCATTTTGCCAAAGACTTGGATTTTGGCTTACTAACTCATCTACATCCTTAAATTCTTTTGGATATTTTATTACATATACATTTAACCCAGCTTCTAAAGCTAAAGGAACTGCTCGGTACAAAGATTTTTGCCCTGCTTCGTCATTATCAAAGGCAAAGGCAACATTTTCTGTATATCTTCTCAAAAGTGTGAGTTGTGTTGTTGTAAGCCCAGTGCCCAAAGGTGCAACAGCTATCTTAACCCCAGCTTTAAATGAAGCAATTACATCCATTTGCCCTTCAACAATAACTGCTAATTTTTCTCGCAAAATATCTTGCTTAGCCTGATATAAACCATACAAAATAAAACGCTTTTTAAACACAGGGGATTCTGGGGAATTCAAATATTTTGCACGATAGTCATCCTTTGCAATAACTCTGCCACTAAAACCAACAACATTTCCAGAGGCGTCAAAAATTGGAAATATCAATCTATCATAAAACTTGTCCCAGCCCTTATCATTAACAAGACCGACCAAACGTACAACATCCTGCGTGTATCCCAATTTCTGGGCAAAATTTTGCACAAGATGCTTTTCTTTTGGGGCATAACCCACCAGAAATGTCCTAATAATATTATGGGCTAACCCACGCTTTTGTGCATATTCAAGTGCCTGCCTTCCCACCTCGTGCTTTACTAGTAGCTTATTGTATAACAACGCGACCTTTTTAAGCAGTTCTCGTGCCTTATTTATATTTTTTGCCTGTTTATCATCAAAAGAGCCTGTCAGCTCTACGCCTGCCTCCTTAGCTAATTTTTGTAATGCTTCGAAAAAACTTATTCTTTCGATTTTTTGCAAAAAGGTAATCACATCTCCCGCTTCACCACAGCCAAAGCATTTAAAAATCCCCAACTGGGGATTAACAAAAAAAGAAGGGGTCTTCTCGTTGTGGAAAGGGCATAATCCAGAAAAGCTCTTCCCTGCGGGTCTTAACCTAACATACCGACTAACTACATCTACGATATTAATCCTAGCTTTGACCTCTTGAATCTGCTCTTTAGTTGCCATGATACTGCTAGAATATACCACAGGCAGGGCCATTTTACAATATATGGAAAGACAAACAAAATGCCAAGTCCTCCGATTTAAACACTAACTGCCAGCTGAAAGCCCCTGCAGAATTGACAATTCTCAACGCAACCCTCATGCCTACACGCCTAAACTAAAATATCCCGCTTCTACGAATTACAAAACCACCGTGCAAAATACTATCGCAAACGGAATACGCTAGCTTCATATGTTTTACTCGCAACAGCCTATAAATCTGCACAGCGCAGCCTATTTAAGTTCTATTGGACAAATTGTCGTTATTTCACTACAATTATAGTAATCAATATATAAACTGATAAATCTAGCTTATGCAGAAGCTCAAGACACTTCTTATAAAGGTAGTCCTACCCATATTAGGCGTTGCTGCTGTTGCAGCAGGCGGTCTTTATTTTGTAACACCTACAAGATTTCACCAACTGCTGCCTGGCATCTCAACAGCCAAGTTATTTTCGAATTTAAAGCCTGCGGAATCTGCAAACTTTGTGTATGTGCCACCTGTGCTTAAGGAGTATATTAAAATTAACGGTACATTTTTTGCTGATCCAAGCAAGTATTCAAAAGTCCAGGTATCCTTTAAAGCTGCAGATTTAATAAAGCACACAAGCAAGGGGAGTTCTCTTCCAATACAAATAAAAGATATAGACCTTGCCATAATTGCTAACTCGCAAAATCTATATATAAAACTATTTGTTGCACCTAGAAATGTCCTTGAAGCAGAACTTCGAAAGAACAGCCAAGGGCAATCAAGCATGTTATCTACATATCTCGACCCAGCACTTAGCGTCCTTAGCGGTGAAAAATACTTAAGGATTAGCCAAGCAGACATGCAAAAATACAACAAACAAAACATTGACTATGCTAAAATGCTTTCTCCAAAGGCATATGTCGATTTAATGCGCCTTGTATACAAAAGTCTAGACGCGTCAAAGCCCCAAAAGACCTCCTTGGACAAACAACAAGTGTACAAAGTTAGCATCCACCTAGTAAAAGACAAGGTGCTTGCTGCATTAAGGGAAGCCAAATCCAATTCTGCCTTGCTCAAAGAGCTTAACCTAACTGTTGCCCAAGTTGATCAATTAATTGCTAAAGTGGAGGCCACGGACGCAAAAGACATAGAAAGCTTATATTTAGATCTTTATTTTGCACGAAAAGGGCAAAACTTCTATATTACAGGCATAGCCCCTTCGCTAAAATTAAACAATAAACAGAAGGCCTCCATGCAAAAATCTATACAAAAGCTTACTTCAGACACCTCACCAGAAGCCCAAGAAATTAAAGTCTATCTGGAGAAATCTCTTAAATCTGGTATGCTAAATCTTGGCTTACTAAAATATACAGATATAAATAAGGTCACAACTACAATAAATGCACCGGCACCAGACAAAACAGTAAATTTAGAACAAATTATACGAAGCCTCTTTTACTACATGATGCTTACTAATAACTCACCTAGGCCACAAGGTGCTAGCTCTTTAGGACCACGTACCACACCTAGTATACCAAGCATGCCTGGCATACACTAATGACGGCTAAAACTACGCTTGTATGGGATGAAAATCGTTGCAACTAATAAACGTGCCAAGCTCGATTACGAGATAATAGAGACCTTTGAAGCCGGAATTAAACTGCTAGGACACGAAGTAAAAAGTATAAAGCAAGGACATATTAAACTTCAAGGAGCCTACGTTACTATTTACAAAAACGAAGCCTATTTAGCCAATGCACATGTAGCCCCTTATCAATTTGCAAATAAAAGTGTCTTAGCATCATACGATCCAATACGCTTTAGGAAGCTACTTTTAACCAGAAAACAGTTGCACAAAATATTACTGAAACGTAAAGCACAAAAGCTAATTCTTGTGCCCCTTAAGGTTTATTTGAAAAACAATTTAATAAAAATACAAATTGCTTTTGCTAAACCTTTGCGTAAGTACGACAAAAAACGCAGGAAGAAAGAGCGAGAGGAAAAACTTAAAGTTGCACGTATTCGCAAGACCGTAGAAGTCCGCTATTAAATAACTTTTTAGCAAACGAGTAATTATTACTTATTTATGCACAATTATTATATCTCCTATATTTATCGCACTAAACACCTTGCTTGCATCTTGCATTTTTAAGCGCACACATCCATCTGAAAGAGGCACACCCAATTCGCTTACAGGCTCATAAATTCTATGTCGAGGCGAGCAATATTTGACCTTTCCTGGGCAACTATAGGTAAGTGCATGAATACCTACGCCTAGCCTCGTATTTCTATCTTTAGTATAGCCCAACCAATATGGCATCCAAGCACGATAAGCTCCAGACCACGCAAGCCTAGATTTAGAATACACCTTAAACACACCCAATGCGTAATTTGTATTTGCCGGTCCAGAAATCTTAAACATTGAGTATTTTCCATCTTGCCACAAAAATAGCAGTTGCCTCGAGTAATCTATTTCTACATATTTTTTAGCCACGCTACCGTCTGTATTAGGTTGATTTAATTGAGGTTTTACCTGCACTGGCAAAATAACTCTCCGAGCTCTCCCTAACTTACCTTTACACAGATCGGAAAAAAGGCCATTTAATTTGTTTACCAGCACTAAAGACGCGCCACCTATATCGTATGCTATATCACCTTCAAGTAAGCTAACTTTTGTGCCTGCGCCTGAAACAGTTCGCTTCACCCGTTTAAAAGGCTTTACACTTTGCAGTGTTCGTCTTATACATCTTTTGCTAATCTTAACATTCTCTGCACATACATCAGTTGTCGCAGACAAACATTTTTTAAGCATTCCTAACCTCATACTATATTTGTTGCCGCCTATCTTAAATTCTATTGTTACTAAATCTGAATCAAACAACGAATTAAACAGTACAGAAGCCCGCATCTGCTCCGGAATCACATCCTTGGCTGTGTTGACAAGTTTGATATTAGTAGCTGCCCAAAAAGTCTTGTATCGCTCTACAACTTCAATGGGGGTATGTAATAGAAACCATATAAAAACAATTGGCAACGCAAAACCAGCTACCAGCAGAAAAATTCCCTTCCTGTCGGGGTTTCTCCCTATGTCAATAGCTGGCAACGTCATTATCGAATAATATTTATTTTGGTATTTGCTGGGACTTGTTTTATAACTTTACCTTTCCCGTCTATAACATCAAAGCTGTTGTTTGCATAAACCGTGGTAATATTTCCACCAGCCTTGGTAATACCTACTCGAATCTTTCGAACGGCACGCGTTGCAAAAGAGATGCTTGAGTAATATGCCTTTAAAATCGTATGATAAGACTGTCCTTTGTAAGCCCGGCCGCATGCACCAAATTGACTCATTCCAATCCTATGTCCAAAGCCTCTGGAGTAAAATTTCCAATCGTTTTTGCTACGCTTAACTACATCGTATAGGGTAGAAGCAAGCCAATTGTTGCCAGGTGACCTTAGATTGTACGCAAGCTTAAACATTTGAGCATCTAAGAAATATGTCCCATTGCTCCCCACGATCTTTAGCGTCTTTGTATATCTAGAGTGCTGACCAATTACAGAGCTGCCGTCATTGTAAATCTGTACTACCTGCGAGACCTCTCCAACTTTACTATTTATAGAATGCCCACCCAAAACATATTTTATTTTGCCAAAGGCAAAATTTGCATATCCTCCCCTACAGTAGCCCCCAGGCAAACATGCTACAGCATCCTGGGCTCCCGTGCTAGCCCCATGCTCTTTTAAATAAATAGCTGCATCTATTAAGTCCTCTAACCATGCATATGTAATCGTACTATTACCAGCCACCCAATAACTCCTCCTCACCCAACCTCTACCATAACATGCATCTATATTATCGTAGGAAAACCACTTACCGTTCGAAGAATATCTATCGCTTCTAGCCTGTGCATAAGCACGGCTTCCTCCCCACACTTCTGCTGTAGATAAAGTGTGGCCACCGTCAGCTGAATGAAAATAAGCCATAATAACTTGTCC